>DATBXG010000872.1:0-3393 GCA_036514415.1 Paraburkholderia sp. | reverse complement strand
TCGGGAACGTTCATGGGTCAGTGCGGGGGCAACTCGCGGGAAGTTCAGAGCGGGAGTTCGTCGAGATACTGCTGGAGAATCACGGAGGCCGCTTCAGCGTCCACGTGTTCGGCGCGTTCGCCGCGCTCGCGCAGCCGCGCTTCGGCGTCGACCGACGAATAGCGCTCGTCCACCCACACGACCGGCAGATTGAAGCGGCCATTGAGCTGGTTGCCGAAGCGCTTTGCCTGCTGCGTCATCATGTGCGGCGTGCCGTCAGGATGGCATGGCAGGCCGACCACGAGCAAATCGGGCTGCCACTCGCGCAGCAGCGCGCCGATCGCTTCGAAACGATAATCGCGACTCTTGTTCGAAATGACGGTGAGCGCGCGGGCACTGCGTGTAAGCGCGTTGCCGAGCGCCACGCCGATGCGTTTCTCGCCGTAATCGAACGCAAGCAAGGTGGCCTCGGCGGCCCCTCGCCCAGCGGCCACGCTCATGCGTGGCCCGCCTCGCCCGAGAGCATCGAAGAAGAAATGCCGAGCAGCGCGAGCGCCGCTTCGAAGCGCTCTTCGGCGGGTACGTCGAAAACGATCTTCGGGTCGGCCTCGACCGTGAGCCAGCCGTTCTTCGAGATTTCGTCCTCGAGCTGGCCAGCGCCCCAGCCGGCATGGCCGAGCGTGAGCAGGAAGCGTTCGGGGCCGTTGCCGTTGGCGACGGCTTCGAGCACGTCCTTGGAGGTGGTCATTTCCAGCCCGCCGGGCACCGACATCGAAGACGTATAGCTCGTGCCCTCGGCTCTCGCGTGCAGCACGAAGCCGCGCTCGGTCTGCACGGGGCCGCCGAAATAGACGGGCACATGCAGAAGCGGCTCAATTTCGAGCTTGAGGTCGATACGGGAAAAGAGCGCCTCGAGATCGATGTCGGTGGGCCGATTGATGACGAGACCGAGCGCACCGCGCTCCGAATGATCGCAAAGGTAGACCACCGTTCCTGAAAACGTGGGATCCGCCATGTTCGGCATGGCGATCAGGAACTGGTTGGTCAGATTGATGCGATCGTTACTCTTGGACATGGTTTGAATTCTAGCAAAGACGATGCGCAATGGCGGCGCGCTGCATGGCCGGAGGACGGGCGCCCGATGGCTGCCTCGCACCTTGCCAGCCGCTGCACGTTGCGCATTGCAGGGAATGGCTCACTCTAACACGCGCGTGCGATGCCCTTGCAGGCAATCGGCGCGGGCGCAAACGCGATGCCCGGCGCCGGCGCGGCACAACCCGCGCGGCCAGCACGCGGATTCGAAGGCTCAGTATGTTCAGTGCGCCACACCTTGCACGGCGCTGCCAACGATCGCCGCCGCGAGCGTGCGCACAGCGGGCGTGGCGTCGGGCTGCGCAATGCCCGCCGCGACCTTGTGCAGCATGGCACGCAGCGCCT
Organism: Paraburkholderia sp.; assembly: GCA_036514415.1. Lineage (GTDB taxonomy): Bacteria > Pseudomonadota > Gammaproteobacteria > Burkholderiales > Burkholderiaceae > Paraburkholderia. Next base: position 1,977 of record DATBXG010000872.1, on the reverse strand, counting down.
CGCTCGCGTGCTCGATTGCCTCGGCGCCGGGCGGCGCGACGGACGGCGCGCCCCGCGCGGCAAGCGCCGCGAGCGTTGCCGCGTGCGCGGTGCGCCGCCAGGCGAGGCCCAGCGCGTCCGCGAGCTGACCGATGTGCCCGAGACCGAGCGCCCAGGCGGCGGCGCCGATGCGGTACGCCGCGTCGGCCGCGACCAGCGCTTCGGCGGGCTCGGCGATCGCGCCCTCGCCACGCAACGCCAGCGTGCGCGAGTGCGTGCCAAGCGCGATCATCGACGCATCGGCGGTCTGCAGAAAATCTTCATACGCGTTGCCGTTCACGACGAGCGCGCCCAGCTCGCGCGTGGGCGCGACGCGCGCCGCGTGCACGCCCGCCTGCTCGCTGCCGGCTTCCCAGAGCGCCTCGGACGCCTGCGTGCCGGCAACGTGCCATTCAACGGTCAGGCCATGGTCGTGCAGCAACTCGACATCGGCGGTGTCTTCCGCGGCGGCCCCGAACAGCGCGTAGTCGCGCCAGAGCAAGGCCAGCGTCGAGCGCACGAGCGTTTGCGGCGCGAAGCGCAGGCCGTGCGCATGCTCGCCGATCAGCAGATTGCAGCGCGCGTAGAGGCGCCGCACTTCCTCGTCGCCCCAGGACGCCACGCCGCGCCGCAGCGTGCGCCCGCAGGCTGCGGCAAGCCGCCAGAAGTCGTAGGGATCGGAACTCGAAAGTTCCGCCATGCAGGCATCCATCTCGTCGAACGCCGCGAGCGCGAGCGCATTGGCCGCGCGGCTGCCGTTGCCAATGCGCGATTTGAGCGCATGCAAAAGCGCCTGTTCATAACGCGCGCGCACCTGGCCCAAGCGCTGCGCCGGCTGCGGATGCAGCGTGGCGGGCGCTAGCGGGCGGCCTTGCAGCGCCACGTCCTCGTAGGCGAGCGTCATGCCCGGCACGTGCTCCGCAAGGGCGGCCATGAGCGCGTGCTGCTGTGCAAATAGTGCGGGCGAGCACGCCAGCTCGCGCAGGTTACGCCGATCGAGCGCCGCGCTCAGCGCCTGGAGCGCCTCGCGGAAGAGCGCGCGAATTTCTGCGCCCTCCGGTTCCTCGGGCCCGTGGAGCGGGCGCGCCGGCATGCCTGGCGGCGGCGCCACGGCAACGGCCGCGGCAAGCGCGAGCGGCGAGGCAAGGAGCAACGTGTCGGCAAAGCGCGCGGCCGCGAGCCAGCCGGCGTCGTGCAGTGTGCGGGCCGCCTGGCGCAGCGGCCGGGCGACGTCGCGCTGCTCGTCGAGCGCGGCAAGCGCCTGGGCGAGCGCACCGTGCGCGAACGGCACCTGGCCGCCGCGCGGATTGGGCAACGCTTCGAACCGCACAACAGTGGTTGAACGAAGACTCATGGGGCAGCGCCGGGAACGCCGGGAACAATTGCGGGCCGACCAGATCGGGGATATCGACAACAGCGTCGACGAAATGCATCGACAAATGCGCCAACGACAGCGACTGGACCGACGACGGGTGCAACGAGAGCTTGCAGCGCGACCACACCGGCCGCCTCGTGGCGTCAGCAATTGCGGTACCTGCCTCAGCCGCACCGCTATTGACGCTCACGACACTTCCGGAACCTGCCGTCAGACCGCGCGCTGGCACCCCGAGGGGCGCCAGCGGATGCTAGCGCAGCCTCAGATCTGGACCATCTCGAAGTCTTCCTTGCGTGCGCCGCACTCGGGGCAGGTCCAGTTGATCGGGACATCCTCCCAGCGCGTGCCGGGCGCAATGCCTTCGTCTGGCAAACCGGCTTCTTCGTCGTAAATCCAGCCGCAGATCAGGCACATCCAGCTTCTATATTCCATTCTTATGCCGCGTCGAAAAGTCCGAAACCAATCGGGGAAAAATTCAGGGAAACGAGAGCCATGATGGTACCTTGTTGCCGTTTCCATGCCTAGCAAGAGGAGAATTGGCCTGCACAAGCTCAAGTCAGGCCCGCTGGCGCGAACGGCTCGTG
>DATBXG010000871.1:0-13695 GCA_036514415.1 Paraburkholderia sp. | reverse complement strand
GCTTTTCGATTGCTTGCCCGATTCCGGCGAAGGCCGCCGCGCGAATGCGCGGCGGCCTTTTTGTGCTGCGCGGATTGACGCAGCGGTGTGCAACAGCGAGTGATGTCGGCCAGCAGGCATCATTGGAGGCGCGCCACAGCGCCGTGGAATTTTCGTAAGGAAGAACTTCCAGCCATGGCGCCACTGCCGCGACGTCAAGGCATTGGGGGTCGCGACCGCAATCGTCGAAATCGAATGACGTTGCGCGCTCGCAATGTTTTCTTGTCGCGTGTTGTGGTCATCGTTTCCCCACGCCGCGCACCGACGACATACCGTCAGCGGAATAAGGCGGCGCGCTCCTTCGTTTTGGACATCGAGTGAACAGGTGTGCGTGCCGGGTCTCTTTCCCGCGCAGCATAGGCCTGTCTCGTTCCACAGTTTTGCCAGGCGACGCCGGTGATGCCGTGCGCGAAGCGCCGCCTTTGTCGTCCCGCTTTTCGCAGTGGGGTGGGTACCTGCGTGCCTCAAAAACCCAAGGTGCGAAGCGGGCCGGTGGAGATGATGGCATGACACATATCGTCGCCGTCCGTCGTCTGCTTCAACGCGCCTGGATCCTGGCGATCGGGGCTATCGGCCTGCTTCACGCCCCTTGTGCTCCGGCGCTCCCGATATTCGCCCGTCAAACGGGACAAAGCTGCGTGGCGTGCCATGCCGGTGGACAGTTTCCTGAACTGACGCCCTATGGGCGAATGTTCAAGCTGAATGGCTACACGTTTGGCGAACGTACCGTTCCGCTCGCCGTGATGGCGACGCTCGACATGACGAAGACGAGAGTCAACCATGACACCAGCGGCAACATCATTTCCCCCAAGGACGGTCTGCCGATTTTCGACGCTGCCAGCATCTTCCTCGCCGGCAAGATCACCGACAGGATTGGTGCGTTCACTCAGTTCACCTACTCGAACTACGATCATCAGGGCAGCGACGGCAGGTGGATCGGTCACTGGGCGTCCGACAACATGGACTTCCGTTATGTGGACAGGATCGTCGGCGACGCAGACGACCTGATTCTCGGCACCACGCTGCACAACAATCCGTCCGTTCAGGATGTCTGGAACAGTTCGCCGGCATGGAGTTATCCGTACGTCTCTTCGTCGACGAGCCCGGTGGCCGCGCCGCAGTTCCTGCCGATCATGGAAGGCGCGCTGGCGCAGCAGGTTGTCGGCGCCGGAGGCTACACATACTGGAACCGGACGATTTATGCCGAGTTGTCGCTCTACAGTACGGCCGACGGCATCTGGTCGTTCATGAGCAAGGGCAGCAAGGCCGGCGACACGAACCACCCGCAGACCTGGCTGCGCGGCCAGAATCCCTACTGGCGCCTGGCCCTGACTCACGACTGGGGACCGCACAGCGTCATGCTTGGGACTTTCGGAATCAACGCTCAAGTCTACCCAAACGACGCTAACGCAAACCCGATCTTCACACAGGGCGTAACCCGCTACCGCGATATCGGCTTCGATGCGCAGTATCAGTACCTGCTCGAGCCGAACACCATCACCGCGCAGGCCCGCTATATCCGCGAGAACATCAGCGATCCGCAGAACCTCGTCTATGGAGACAGCAAGGCGGCGAACCTCGGATCGCTGAGGCTGAAACTCTCATACGTCTACCAGGCCAGGTACGGCATAAGCCTTTCTTTCTTTAACGTGACCGGCAGCCGCGACAGCGTCGCGTACCCGGGCAGTGCGAACTTCTCGCCGGCAACGCAAGGCTGGACGCCGGAAATATTCTGGATTCCTGTGCAAAATTTCCGGTTCGGTCTCCAATACACGCACTTCACGAAATATCTCGGCGCGCGCACGAATTACGACGGGCTCGGGCGCAATGCAAGCGACAACGACACGCTGTTTGTTTACCTCTGGGCGGCGTACTGGTGATGTGTCCCGCCGTGAAACCCATCCCCTGGCTTCGTCCGGGCACATGCCGGGGACGTCATCTGGAGCATTGCAAAATGAAAGGCGTATCGCGATGGACTCTGCTCGCCACGTTGCTGGGCGCCGCCAGTTGTCACGACATCGAGCATTCCAGGCGGACCGACGATCCTGCCGTTGGCGGCAGGACGATCGCGTTGCAGGTGTGCTCGAACTGTCACGGCGCGAATGGCGTTTCCGTCTCTCCCGCGTTTCCCAAGCTCGCAGGCCAGCAAAAGGAATATCTCGTCAATCAGTTGATGGACTTCAGGGCGCACCGGCGGTCCGACCCGAACGCGCAAAGATATATGTGGGGCTTCACACATCTGAGCGACGCGCAGATCGGCCAGCTCGCCACGTACTTTTCGAGCCGTCCGCCACCAGCGGGTGGGCCCGGCGACCCGGTGCTCGTCGATAACGGCAGGGCGATTTTCAGGTCCGGCGTGCCGGACAGGGGGGTGCCGGCATGCAGCGCCTGTCACGGCGCACAAGGTGAAGGCGCGGGTGAGTTTCCGCGCCTTGCGGGCCAGCATGCCGACTACATCGTCAAGCAGCTGGTGGTCTTTCAGCACGCGGAACAGAGGCCTCGCGGCGAGGTGATGAATGCGATCTGCGTCAAGCTGACGGCGCAGGAAATGCGCTCGGTCGCGGCCTTCCTCGAAGCGTCCGCGCCTCGGGTCGCGATACCGGCTGATCTGGGTGCCACCGAGACGGGATCGGCCGGCGAGTGAAGCGATGATTCGCCAGCCATCTTCTCCCACGCACGAATCCGGCTTCGCCCGATGCACGAGGCGCATCCGGAAGAAGATATGTGCGCCTGCATCTAGAATGAAATCGTCTCAGTCTGCGCAGTTCGTTTGAAAACGTCGTCACGCCTGGCCTGTTCGCCGGTACGGAGCCACGATGATCTGGATAATCGACCTCGTCGCGCAGCTTTCCGATTTCGCCATAGTCGCCATCTCGGCGATTTCAACGGCGGTCATTGCGCTGGCAATGGCGGGCACGGTGAGGTTCCTCCTCAAGCGGGTGGGCCGCGAAGATCTGCGGGGCACCGTGGCCGATGTCGTGCATGGGAGCCTGCTGGCGCTCATCGTGTTCGTGCTCGCTCATGTGCTCTCCGACGTTCGTTCGAACGTCGACAAGGCGGCGGATCAGACGCTGCGCGAAGCGTCGTTCGTCGCGCGGCTCGATCGCCAGTTGCGCTCGGTTGGCGGCGTCGACTCCGGCGTGGCGCGCGACGCGCTGCGGCGCTACGTGACGAGCGTGGCCGGCGACGACTGGCGCGCGCTCGCCGCCGCGCGTCCCGAGCTTTCGCCGCGCGCGGGCGCGGCGCTCAACCAGCTGATCGAAGCGACGGAGCGCGTGGCGGGACAGGTGCCGGCGCGGGCCGAGCAGCTTGAAGCGTCATTGCGCGAGATCGAGGACATGCGGCAGTTGCGGCTCGAAACCGCCACGCACACGGAGCCGCGCGTCTTCTGGTGGGTCATTTCCGCGGTGATCGCGGGCGCGATGTTGATGAACGGCCGCTTCGCGCTCACGCCGGTCAGCATGACGATGATCGCCCTTCATATGGCTGTCATCGGGATGGTGGTCGCGCTGATCGTGATCCTCGACGAACCCTACCGCGGCCAGAGCGCCGTTTCGCCCGCTCCGCTGGAAAAGGCCGTCGGACTGCGGGAGTCGTCGTCCGGCGCTCAAGTCCGTCCCGAAGCTGCCGTAATAGCAGACTTCGGAATATTCTCGATGCATCGTGACACATCCCGGGACTCAGCCTTCACTGGATCTTGCTGCGCTTATCGAAACGGTACAGCGTAACGAGCGCGCGTCGAAGTCATTCCAGGACGTCGAGCTGCGCCTGATCGGCGCGCACGACTGGTGCGCCTTTCTCGAAGGGATGTTCGTCTATCTGCCCGAGGTGTTCCGGCTGACTTCGGCCGGCATCTGGCTCGACGTTCGCACGCCGCTGCTGCGCGACCTGCTCGAATCCGAATGCGGGCGCGCCGATCTGGAGGCGAACCTGAAATCGGGGCTCCGGGGCGGCCTCGCGCTGTCGCGCCTGTGCGCGGCCAATCGCCCGTGGCTTGGCCGCATCAGCGAACTGGGCGAGCTGGAACCTGCCGCGAGCGAGGCTTTCTTCGGCGCGCAGGCGCCTGCGGGCAGCGCGATCGTGCTGCCGCTCCTGAGCCGCGCCCAGGTGCTCGGCTATGTGTGCCTCGCGAGCGACGATCCCGAGCGCTTCGACGCCAGCATGGGCACCGACCTCCTCATGCGGTTCAGCAGCGTCGCCGCGGCGAGCCTCGACAACGTCGCGCATCGCGAGCATCTGCGCAAGACCGGCGTGACCGACCCGCTCACGGGCCTTTCGAACCGCCGTTATTTCGACGAACGCCTGAACCACGAGATCCGGCGCGCCAGCTCGCACGCGGCGCCCATGTCGTGCCTGTTCATCGACATCGACCATTTCAAGCAGATCAACGACACCTACGGCCACGCGACCGGCGACCTGGCGCTGGGCGCCATCGGCACCTGCCTCAAGCAGCACGTACGCGTGGGGGACACGGTGTCGCGCTACGGCGGCGAAGAGTTCGTCGCGCTGCTGCTGTGCGAGCTGCCCGATGCGCTGGCCGTTGCCGAGCGCATCCGGCGCGCGGTCGAGGCGCTGGAGGTGCACGACGACGAGGGCGGGCGCATCGCGCTCAGCGTGTCGATTGGCGTCGCGGCGTATCAGGTGAACGCCCGCGAAGGGGCCGCCGGGAATCCCGAGGCCGATGCGCGCTCGCTCCTCGACGAGGCCGATCAGGCGATGTACCAGGCCAAGCACCAGGGGCGCAACCGCGTTTCCCTGCTCGCCGAGCGCGATTGACGCACAATCCGGTAAAAAAAGTCTTCAAAACAGTCACTTACGGCTGCGCGCGAACGTAAGTTTTCAAAATCCGGCACTATTTGCGGTAGCGTTGGTTTCCAGGGCCCGTTCAGCAGGCGTAGCGAAATCATGTCTTCCGACCTTTTGATGACCGTTGCCTGCCTCGCCAGCGCGATCGCGATGTTCCTGATCGGCCGGCCACGCTCGGACGCGGTGGCGCTCATCATGATCGTCGCGCTGGCGCTCTCGGGTGTCGTCACCGTCAACGAGGCGCTGGCGGGCTTCGCCGACCCGAATATCGTCCTGATCGCGGCGCTCTTCGTGCTGGGCGACGGGCTTGCGCGCACGGGCGTTGCCCAGCGCGTGGGCGACTACCTCATCGCGCGCGGCGGCTCGAACGAGCGCCGGCTCGTCGCGTTGATCATGGCCATTGTCGGCGTGATGGGCTCGATCATGAGCTCGACAGCCGTCGTGGCGATCTTCATTCCCATCGTCATACGCATCGCGCGCCAGTCGGGCGTGTCGCGCGCGCGCATGCTCATGCCGGTGAGCATGGCCGCGCTGACGAGCGGCATGCTCACGCTCGTCGCCACGACGCCGAACCTCGTCATCAACAGCGCGCTGGTCTATCGCGGTTACCGGGGCTTCGGCTTTTTCGCCATCACGCCGCTGGGCGTGCCGATTCTCGCCGCGTGCATTGCCTGGATGCTGTTCGCGAGGCGCTTCCTCAACGGGTCGGGCGGCGCCGACGCGCCCACCCGGCCCTCCGTGAACGACTGGGTCGCGCGCTATTCGCTCGAAGGGCGCGCGTTTCGCCTGGAGGTGGGGGCGGACTCGCCGCTCGTGGGACAGACGCTCGGGTACTGCGGACTCGACGACGATCCCGTGGCGCACGTCGTCGCAATCGAGCGGCGCGCGCGCATGGGAGCGACCGTGCTGCCCGCGACCGCGGACAGCAGTGTCGCGCCCGGCGACGTGCTGCTGCTCGACGTGGAGGTTCCCAGCTTCGACGTGGAGGCGTTTTGCGAGCGCTACGCGCTCGTGGTGCGCCGCATGTCGGGCGCATACTTCACGGATCAGTCCCACGATGTGGGCATGGCCGAGGTCATCGTGCCGCCGGACTCGTCGCTGGTGGGCGACGTCGCGCGCAGTTCCGGGACGCTCAGGCGGCACGGCGTGACGGTGGTGGGCCTGCGCCGCGCCGACGCGGCGCTCGAGCGCGATCTGCAAACCACGCAGCTGAAAGTTGGCGACACGCTGCTGGTGGTGGGCCCGTGGATCGATATCTTCTCGATGCAGTCGGTGGAGCGCGATATCGTGTGTCTCGCCATGCCGGTCGAAAGCGACGCGTACGTGCCCGAGCCGCACAGGGCGCTGCACGCGCTCGGCGTCATGGCGCTCGTCATCGCTCTGATGCTCACGCCGCGGGTGCCGAACGTGCTCGCGGGCCTGATCGGCTGTCTGCTCATGGGGGCATTCGGCTGCGTGAACCTCGACAGCGCCTACCGCGCGATTCACTGGCGCAGCCTCGTGCTGATCGTGGGCATGCTGCCGTTTTCCAACGCACTGCAGCGCACGGGCGGCATCGACATTGCCGCCGACGCCGTGCTGCGCGTGGCGGGCAACTGGGGCGCGCACGGCTTGATGGGCGCCGTTTTCCTGCTGACGCTGGTGGTCGGCACCGTGATTTCCGGTACGGCAACGGCGGTGTTGATGGCGCCGGTGGTGATCGCGATGGCGGCGCATCTGCATGCGTCGCCATATCCGTTCGCGATGACGACGGCGGTCGCCGCATCGGCGGCTTATATGTCGCCGATCTCGACGCCGGTGAATGCGCTCGTCAGCACGGCGGGCGGTTACCGGTTCCGGGAATTTTTCAAGGTGGGCATGCCGGCGGCCCTGGGGGCGCTCGTGATCACCGTGGTGCTGGTACCGCTCATTTGGCCGGCTTTCCCGCGCTAGCGCTAGTGCGAGGCGAGGCAAGTCACCCGTTCGCGAGGCATTGACCGGATATGGCGAATTTCCTGACGAGAGCGTGGGCCCTTCGCTGGATCAAGCGGCTCGTTCTTTTCGTGGTGATCGCATTCGTGTGCATTGCCGCCGTGCGCCTGTACGACGCGCAGCGCAAGGCGCCTTTGAGCCTGTGGCACACGTATGTGCCGCAAGACATGCACGCCGATGAAATCGATCATGCGACATGGGCGCAATACATCGCGCACGAGAACCGCCTGTTCGACTCGGTCAGGAAGAACGTCACCGACAAATTGCCGGAAGAGGAACGCGTGCCCGCCAATCGCTATTTCTCGGGCAGCCCGATCTATCCCGGCCACTTTCGCACCGACTGGAACCGCTCGTACACGCTGATGCCGGAAGGCGCGCCGCGCGGCGTGGCCGTGATGCTGCACGGACTGACCGATTCGCCATACAGCCTGCGGCACATCGCACTGCGCTATCAACGCGATGGCTTCGTCGTGGTGGCGCTCCGGCTTCCCGGGCATGGCACGGTGCCGTCGGGCTTGACCGACGTGACGGCGGAGGACTGGGAGGCCGCCACGCGGCTCGCCGTGCGCGAGGCGCGGCGCCTCGTGCCGGCGCCCGCGCCGCTGCATATCGTGGGCTTTTCGAACGGCGGCGCGCTTGCGGTTCAGTACGCGCTCGAGTCGCTGGAGGACCCGAGCCTGCCGAAGGCAGACCACCTGATCCTGCTTTCGCCAATGATCGGCATTACGCGGTTCGCGCGCTTCGCGGGCCTCGCGGCGTTGCCGTCGATCCTGCCCGCGTTCGCGAAAGCCGCGTGGCTCGACATCGTGCCGGAATTCAATCCGTACAAGTACAACTCGTTTCCTGTGAACGGTGCGCGCCAGTCATGGCGGGTGACCCGCAGGATCCAGCAGGAAGTGGCGGATGCGGCACGCAGCGGCAAACTGGCGGCGCTGCCGCCCACGCTCACGTTTCAGTCCGTGCTGGACTTCACGGTGAGCACGAGCGCGATCGTCAGTTCGTTGTATGCGCAACTGCCTGCCAACGGCAGCGAACTCGTGCTGTTCGACATCAACCGCACCGCGCAGTGGAGCCCGCTGTTGCGTGCTTCGATGCGTGACGCGCTGCGCCGTATCGCGCCCGTGCCGCCGCTGCGCTACCGCCTGACGGTGCTCACCAACGCCTCCGCCACCTCGCCGCAAGTGGTCGAGCAGAGCACGGCGCCGAACGAGACAACGGCGAAAGTCGAGCCCACGGGGCTCGACTATCCGCTCGACGTCTATTCGCTTTCACATGTGGCACTGCCGTTCCCGGAGACCGATTCGCTGTATGGCCGCACCCCCGATCCCGACGACGACCTGGGCATCCATCTGGGCGCCCAGTCCGTGCGCGGCGAAACGGGGGCGCTGATCGTGGGCGCGGGGCTCCTCACGCGCCTCTCGTGGAACCCTTTCTACGGGTACGTCGTCGAGCGTATCGACTATCTGGCGAGCCACGGGCCGTGATCGCGCGATCGATGCGCGCTGGGGCCGGCCCGGACCGGGCCTGGGTTTACGCGCGCGGCGAGAGTTCGACCTTCGCGGTCATCTGCTCGCCGTCGCGAGCGACGACGATCGACACGTTGCCTTTCGCTCGCGCGATCATGCTCTGCAACTCCTCGACGTTTTGCACCTCGATGCCGTTGACAGCGATGATCACGTCGCCGGCGCTGATGCCCGCCGCCTTTGCCGGACCCCCCGATTGCACGACGAGCACGCCGCCGTCCACGCCGACCTGCTGCGCTTCTTCGCCGGTGAGCGCACGCACGGCCACGCCAAGACGCGGACGCGCTCCGTGGGCCAACGTGCGCCCGTTGCCTCCGCCTTGCACGATCTGATCCTTCATGTGCATGGCTTCGTCGATGGGAATTGCAAACGACAGGCCCTGGAATCCGCCCGTGCGCGAATAGATCATCGAATTGATGCCGATGACCTCGCCGTTCAGGTTGAAGAGCGGGCCGCCCGAATTGCCCGGATTGACGGGCACGTCGGTCTGGATGAGGTGCGTCGGGCTATCTTCCGAAAGCTGGCGCGATTTCGCGCTGATGATGCCCGAGGTCACGGTGTTGTCGAGACCATAGGGCGAGCCGATCGCGACGACCCAGTCGCCCACCTTGCTGTTCGCCGGATTGCCGATCTTCACCGTGGGGAAGCCCGTGCCCGCGATTTTCAGCACTGCCACGTCGCCTGCCTTATCGGTGCCGATCACGCGTGCGGGGAGCTTGCGGCCGTCGGTGAGCTTGACCGTCACCTCGTCCGCGCCCTCGACGACGTGATTGTTCGTCAGGATGTAGCCATCCTGGCTCACGATGAAACCCGATCCCAGGGCGCCCGAATGGCCATCTTCGGCGTCCGGGTTTTCCTTGACGACTTCGACATGAACCACAGCCGGGCCGTATTGCGCGACGATCGCCGAGAAGTTCGGCGCCTGGCTCCTGCCGTCGTCAGCCTTGGGCGCAGGTGACGACAACGACGTTTTCGTCATGCCGCGCTCGTCCGCGCTGGCGTGCTCATGGCTGACAACCCATGCGCCTGCAAGTGCCACCGCCACACCGGCGATCAGGCTCCGGCGGCGATATTTGCTGGTACTCATAGCTATGGTCAAAAAGGAAGTTGGTGAAGGTGCGCGTAAGGTACTTTTTGCTGCTTAAACGTGACTTAAAGGAACGCGGGATTTTTTACGGCCCGAAAAGTCGATGTCCGCGCAACGAAATTGGGGCAGTGTCATTCGGATTCCCGTTGGGAGTTCATGGTGTGAGCGTGCGGTTCCAGCCTCGTCATGCGCTCGCCAGCTAGCGCGCACGTCTTCTTCAAAGCGGCTAGTCTTCCGAAGTGGCGCCCGATCGCGCCCCGAAGCCGGTTTTATTGAGGGCCGGATAGATACGGCCAGCGTGAATGGCTAGCTAACGTTTCGAGCCCCTTCCACTGGTTTGCTGCCCGGCGCGCGGGTCGATCCGCTGTTCGATCTGCTGTTCGATCTGCTGTTCGATCTTTCAGGCAATGTGGTTCGTCATCCAGAGCATTTCATGTCATGCGAGGAAGGAGATGGCCGGATCATCGCTTCGTTGTCAGCCGGCGCGATCGAGGGTGAGACGGAACCCCCCGACACCGGGGACTCCATGAAACAGGATCTCGTCACGTTCACCTGCGTGGCCGTTCTTGCCGTCATCACGGGATGGGTCCTGTATATCGGGCGCCCGGTGCTGGTGCCCATCGCCTTTGCGATCATTACCTCGTATGTGATCTACGGGCTTGCCGAAATCCTGCGGCGCGTGCCACATGTGGGCAGGCGCATTCGCGCGGGCGTGCGCTACTGGAGCGCGGCCGCGCTCATCCTCGTCGCGGCCTGGATCGCGGCCGAGCTGCTGCTTTCCGATACCGACCGCATGCTGGCCGTGGCGCCGAAGTACGAAGCCACGCTGCTCGCCTTGCTGACCAAGCTCGCCGCGCTGTTCCACATGGAAACGGAAGCGTCGTGGACAGCGTTTCGCCGCGAGCTGCTTGCGGCCGTGAACGTCCAGGCGCTGCTCACCTCGCTGCTCGGCTCGCTTTCTTCGCTCATGGCGACGACGCTCGTCGTCTTCCTGTACACGGCGTTCTTCATGGTCGAGATGGGGCGCTTTCGCCGCAAGCTGTCCGCGGTCATGCGCGGCAAGGCCGACATGGAGCCCGTGATCGATGCCATCAACTCGAAGATCGGCACCTATCTGGCGTTGAAGGCGCTGCTCGGCGTGGTGCTCGGCATTCTCAGCTGGATCTGCATGCATCTCGTCGGGCTGGAGTTCGCGCCGCTCATCGCAGTCCTGATCGTGCTGCTCAACTTCGTGCCGTATGCGGGCTCGCTGATCTCCGTGGCGCTTCCCGCCTTGCTCGCCGCGCTTCAGTTCGGCCAGTGGAACGAGCCCGTCACGCTGCTCGTTTCGCTTTCGGCGATCAACTTCGTGATGGGCAATGTGCTCGACCCCTGGCTGATGGCCGGGTCGTTGAACCTGAGCCCCGCGGTCATCCTCATGAGCCTTGCCACATGGACGGCTATCTGGGGCATTCCGGGCGCATTTCTCGCGGTGCCGGGAACGGTGGCCCTCACGATCATTTTCTCGGCGTTCGGTTCCACGCGGCCCCTGGCGCTGCTGTTGACGAAAGAGGACGTCGCGAAGCCGGTGGAATAAACGAACCCACACGACCCGAACGAACGATATGCGTCGCGACGAACGTGCACTCAACCGTGGCTTGTTTTATCAGGTGACCTATGGCTTCCAGAATGAACCGCAGCGGCAACGCGATCGGCCCGGCTGCTACGTGCCAGTGCAACAAGGCGCTGGCGCAGTATGCGAACCGTCGCATCAGTGCGGACCTGGCTCGCCGCGGCTTTCTGATCGGCATGGGCGCGTCCATGTTGAGCGCCGTGCTGCCCGAGTTCGGCAATGCGCAGCAACCCGGCGCGGCGGCGCCCGCGCAGCCCACGACGTTCACGAATTTCCGCCTGTTCGATGGCAAGTCGGGCGCGCTGCAGGACGGCATGTACCTCGTGGTTGACGGAAACCGCATCTCGCAGTTGCGCAGGGGGGCGCCGGGTTCCTCGGGATCGGCAGGCGCGGCAGGCGGCCGGGTGATCGACTGCGGCGGCAAGGTGATGATGCCTGGCCTCATCGACATGCACTGGCATGCGCTGCTCGCCGCGCTGCCTGTTGCCACCATCCTGCAGTCGGACCTGAGTTTCGTGTACCTCGCAGCGGGCGCGGAGGCGCAGCGCACGCTATTGCGTGGATTCACGACCGTTCGCGATGTGGGCGGCCCCGCATTCGCATTGAAGCAGGCCATCGATGCCGGCATGCTGAGCGGCCCGCGCATTTATCCATCGGGCGCGATGATCACCACGACGGGCGGCCATGGCGACTTTCGTCTGCTGACTGACGTGCCGCGCACGTCGGCCCAGATCAGCGAGATAGAAAGGACCGGTGCCGCCGCCATCGCCGACACGGCCGACGAAGTCCGCCTGCGCGTGCGCGAGCAGTTCATGCAGGGCGCCACGCAGATCAAGATCGTGGGTTGCGGCGGCGTCTCCACGCCGCGCAGCCCGCTCGACATGCTCACGTTTACCGAGCCGCAACTCAAGGCGGCGGTGGAAACGGCATCCGACTGGGGCACCTATGTGCTCGTGCACGCCTACACGCCTGAAGCGGTGAAACGTTCGGTTTCCGCAGGCGCGCAATGCGTCGAACACGGTCACCTGATCGACGACCGCACCGCTGAAATCCTGGCGAAGAATGGTACATGGTTGAGCACGCAACCGTTTACCAGCGAAGAAGATGTCGCGCCGATGGCGCCGTCGAGCCGCGAGAAATTTCTGGAGGTGACCGCCGGGACCGACAACATGTACAAGCTTGCCCGCAAGCATGGACTCAAGGTGGCGTTCGGCACCGATCTGATCTTTTCGCAGGCGCTCGCCACGCGGCAAGGCACGATGCTCGGGCACATCGCGCGCTGGTATTCGTCTGCCGAAGCATTGCGGATGGCGACGGGCACGAACGGACAACTGCTCGCGCTGGCGGGCGAGCGCAATCCGTATCCGCACAAACTCGGCGTGCTCGAGGAGGGCGCGTATGCCGATCTGTTGATCGTGGCGGGTGACCCGCTTCAGGACATGACACTGCTTGCCAATCCCGATCAGAACCTGCTCATGGTCATGAAGGATGGGCGTGTTTTCAAGGATGCGTTGAAGGCATGAACGTGGGGGCCGCGCTCAACGCCGCAACAACCAGAGCAGCACCGACACCGCGACCGATAGCACGATGCATGTGACGATCGGAAAGTGGAAGCTGAATCCGTCGCGCACGACATGAATGTCGCCGGGCAGCCTGCCGAACGGGATGCGCGCAAACCAGCGCCATCCCACGCCAGCGAGCAGGCACAACAGACCGATAGCGATGAGGAGGCGGTTCATGGAGCAGTGAAAACGCGCGAGGCGATCGGGCCACGGTACGGTCAGGACAAGGTCATGGTAAGCCCGCGGCGGCGGCCTCTGGCAAGCAAAATTCGCAGCACATGGCCCGGTGCGTTGCGCATCCGCCAGGCGATTTATGTATCAAGATGTCACTGCCCGGGGCCGTATCAGTCGGCCGGCATTCGGGCGTATCGCGCATCCGTCCTGGAAAGGCCGCTCATCCATCTGACGGGGGTCGGATACACACCTGTCCGATTCCGCCATCTGGCGGATTGTGCCGGTTGAACTTCACGGCGAAGTGGCCCATATTCAAAGTGAATTTTTTCCCAACCGTTCAGCGATCCGCCATAAGCAGCGGCCAATCAGGCAAATACTTCGCACCCGCGCCACCAGGTCGCCCGCGGCGACGCGCATCCGGCGTGCGGTAGCGCCCCGAAACTCATCCTGTCAAAGCCTCAATACCTGCAATGTTCAACGAACCTGGCCGAACCAAGTCTGGTCCGTGGGGATGTCCATACTGCGGGACCAGTTTCAATGCGCCGCTGATGATCTGTCCTCAGTGTGGCGCGAAGCAGCTATCCGCTGGTCCGCGGATGTCGCCGGCAAGCGAGTCCTCCGCGCCCGAATGGCACGACGGTTTTGCGCGCCATTCGCGCCCGGAGTGGACTCCTTCGGCCTTCAGCTTCAGCGGCGCGGACCGCTACAGCGATTACCCGACACAGGACGAAGATCGCACGACGCAGCGTTCATGGCTGCCGTTCTATGTCATCGGCAGCGTGGTTTCCGTTGCGTTCCTGCTTACCGCGTACCTGATTTCGCATCGCGTCGAGCCGGAGCCCACACCGGGTGCTCAGGTTGTAGAGGGCTCGGTGTTCGTGCCGAAGGCCACTTCGGCGGCGCCGGGCACGAAGCCGCACG
>DATBXG010000870.1:0-6559 GCA_036514415.1 Paraburkholderia sp. | reverse complement strand
GTCCCAGTCCTCGGGCAGCGCCTTCGTGAGCACCTTGCGGGCTAACAGCGAATCATCGGCGATCACGATGGGCAAGGACATGGATATGCTGAATGAGTGTGCGTTGGACGGAGTGCGTTTCGACGGATTAACGGCGGCGCGCGCAATTACTTTAGGGGAAACTGCAAAGAAAATTATGCATATGGCATGAGGTGCCCGGCGCGCCTCTACAAAACGCACGGCCGTGCAGTCGCGCAATGAATACCGGCGACCCGTGCACCGGTCGTGAAGGCCTTCGTCTGCATGCCAGCAGCTGCCCCGTAGCATGGCCGCGCGCCGGTTTCGGAGAGCGCGGCTTTCATGCGAACGCATTATTTGTCGTGTCCGCGATTCTCGAATCAAATTGAATCAAATGCAACTCGTCGTTAATCGATCGACGAACAAAATTAACTCATACCGATCAACATTTCGAAATAAATGATCCATCCCCTAAATAAAGAGCGTCGATTGTCCCTTTGTGGTACGTTTGCGCTTCGCCGATTTTCGCGAATTTGGCGCAAAGGGAGCGGAAAATCCCTGGTTCGAACGCGCACGGGACGATTATTGCGGCGCTCCGGCCGTCGGCTGGTAGTTAGCTGGTAGCTGGCTGTGAATCGGCGCGTCATCGCGGTCGTTTATCATGTCGCATGCCCCGCCGCCTTTTCGCTGCTTTTCCGTACGATGATTGCTGACCGGCCCGAGCGGCCAGACGAACGCACGCCCCTGCCGCCCCCTGCCGGCGACGCCCCGTTTCCGGCCGCGCCCGGCCACGACTTCACGGTGCGCCGGCGTACGCTGCTCGCGCTGCTCGTCGCGGCCATCGTGCTGCCCTGCGTGTACGTGGCCGCCATGGCGTACAACGACCTGCGCGCACGCGAGGCCGACGCCACCGACACCATACTGCGCACCGTGCGCGTTGCTGAGGAGCACGCGCTCAAGGTGTTCGACATGAACGAGGCGCTCGACGCGCGCGTCGTCGACTTCGTGCGCGGCCTCGACGACGACGGCATCCGCGCGGACGAGGCGCAGATCCACCAGAAACTCGACGCCATCGGCGGTGGTTATCCGCAGGTGGCCGCCGTGTCGATTTTCGGGCGCGACGGCGACCTGCTCGCGAGCAGCCGCTACTCGCCGCCGCCGCCCGTCTCGATCGCCGCGCGCGACGACTTCACCGGCATACGCGATGGCCGCCTGCTCGACCACGTCTCGCGCGTGATGCAAGGCCAGGTGAGCGGCGAAACCGTGTTCAACATGGGTGTGGCGCGCCGCGACGACGCCGACGCGTTCGCGGGTCTCGTCTCCGTCGCCCTGCGCCCCGGTTATTTCGGTTCGTTCTACCGCGACCTGCTCGGCCCGGGTTCGCCCATGGCGCTCGGCCTCGTGCGCAGCGACGGCGCGATCCTCGCGTTCGATCCGCCGCCGCGCGCGCTCGCCTCTGCAATCACGCCACGCTCGCCGCTTGGCGCCGCGCTCGCGCGCGGCAGCGAGTCCGGCGTCGTGCGCATGCATTCCGCGCTGCTCGACAGCAACGTGATCCTCGCGTACCGGCGCGTGGGCGCGTATCCCGTCTACGTGACCTGCGCGTATCGCACGCCGGAGATCTGGGCGGCCTGGTACCGTCACCTGAGCGTGCTCATCATCTCGATGTTTACGCCGTCGATTGCCCTCTGGTGCGTGATCTGGCTCTCGCTGCGGCGCCTCGCCGCCGAAGAAGAGGCGTGGGAGCGCTGGCAGGCCGAGGCCTCGATGCGCCGCTCGATCGAGTCCGCCTACCGGCAGTCGCGCAAGATGGAAGCGCTCGGCAACCTCGTGGGCAGCGTCGCGCACGACTTCAACAACCTGCTGATGATCGTCTCGGCCAACGTGCAGATCGCACGGCGGCGTGGCGCGGCGGGCTTCGAGCGCGAACTTTCCGCGGTCGAGCGCGCGCTCAAGAGCGGCCAGTCGCTCACGCGCCAGTTGCTCGGCGTCGCGCGCAAGCAGCCGCTGCGCAACGAGACGATCCACGTCGGGCGCTGGCTGCCTGCGGCCCGCGAGTTGCTGCGCGCGTCGCTGGGCGCGAAGGTATCGCTCATCGTCGAGGTCGACGACGACGTCTGGCCCGTGCTCGTCGATGTGGCCGAGTTCGAGCTCGCGCTCATCAATCTCGCCGTCAACGCGCGCGACGCGATGCCCAACGGCGGCCGCTTCACCGTGCGCGCGCGCAACATCAGCTTCCGGCCCGGCGAAGGCTTCCCGCTCGACGGCGACTTCGTGCACATCACGCTTGAGGACACCGGCTCCGGCATGCCGCCGGACGTGCTCGCGCGCGCGTTCGAGCCGCTCTATACGACCAAGCCGAAGGGCACAGGCACGGGCCTCGGCTTGCCGCAGGTGTTCGCATTCTGCGAGCGCACCGGCGGGCTTGCCGCGATCGACAGTGCGATCGGCGCGGGCACGACGGTGCATCTGTATCTGCCGCGCTCGCTCGCCGAGCCGCCCGCGCAGCGTCCGGGCGAGCCGCGCGAGGAAAGCCCCCAGGTGCAGCAAGGGCTGAACGTGCTGCTCGTCGAGGACAACGACGAAGTCGCCGCCGGCACCGAGGCGCTGCTGCAGATGATGGGCCACCGCGTGACCTGCGCAAGCGACGCAGCAAGCGCGCTGGAGCGGGTCGAGGCGCCGCATGCCGACGGCGGGCGCGCGCCGCGCTTCGATCTCGTGCTATCCGACATCCACATGCCGGGGACGATGAACGGCATTGATCTGGCCGAGGCCCTGCAAGGGCTCGATCCGGGGTTGCCCGTGATCCTCGTCACCGGCTACGCGGAGGAGCTCGACCGCGCGCGTAACGTGGACGTGCGGGTGCTCTCGAAGCCGTTCGACATCGCGCTGCTGGAGAAAATGCTCGAGGCGATCCGCGAGGACCGCCAGGCGCGCGCAAGGCACGAGCGCGACGCGACGCTCCAGGCGGACCGCGGCACGCACTGAACGCGAGGCACGGTGCTTGCGGCAGGCAGCGCGGCCCGCCCGAAACAGGCGGCAGGACGCCGTGCACAGCATGGGCCATTCGGCGCATGATGTAAGCGGGTGTCGCCATCTGGCGAAGGAGGCTGTCATGAAACAGACCGTGACCGGCGTTTTCCAGACCTACGACGAAGCGCGCCATGCGCAGGACGCGCTGCTGCAGCGCGGCTTCGCGGCGAGCGACATCGACCTGCCGGCGCGCACGGAGGGCGTGCTGGCCGGGATCGAGCGTCTCGTGGGAAGTTTTTTCTCGACGACGGGCGACGTGCGCCGAACAACCGGGGCCCAGACCGGCGTGACGCCGCCGCCGGGCGAATCGGTGCGCATAGGCGTGCACGTGAGCGACGAGGCGCACGCCAACCTCGCGTCCGAAACGCTGCGCGAGGAACACGCGACGGACGTCGCGCTGCGCGGCTCGCCGTGGGCGTGGCCCGCGACGGACAGTCCGGTCGCGCGCGAGCATTCGGCGCTCGATGAACTGGGCCTCTCCGAATTCGCCGAGGCCATGCGCCGCCGCGCCGCTCAGACGGGGTCAGCGAGCGAGGCACCGCGGGAGCCCACGTTCGCGGATCGCACCGTCGCCCCAGCGGCTGAGCCCATGCGCCCGACGGACCAAGCGGAGGAAACCGTGCTCACGTCGGCAAGCGCGCCCGGCGCCGGCGCCGTGATGGGCGCCCATCACCACGTGGACGTTCCTGCCGCGCCCGAGGCGACGCGACCCGCCGCAGGCGCCGCGCCGCAGATTCCCGACGAGTTCCTCGAGTACGAGGAAGACACGCCCGAGCATCACAAGGACATGCCGGGCCAGTCGCGCACGCTGCACTGAGTTCGCGCGCGTTCGCGAGGATCAGGCGTCAGCGGCCGAGCTGGTGCTTGACCCAGGCCACGTAGGTATCCACGAACCCTTGCAGGAACTTGCGCGTGTCCGCGTCGACGATCTCGCCTTTCTCGTTGATGCGGCTGGCGTCGTGCTTGATGAAGATCTCGGGCTGCCCGAGCACCGCGACGTCGAGATAGGCGAGGACGTTGCGCAGATGCTGCTGCGCGAGCGCCGTGCCGGTCGCCCCCAGCGAGGTGCCGAGGACCGCACCCGGCTTGCCGCGCCACGAATTCGTGCCCCACGGCCGCGAACCCCAGTCGAGCGCATTCTTCAGCACGCCCGGCATCGACCGGTTGTATTCGGGCGTGACGAAGAGCAGCCCGTCGACGCTTTCGATCTGTTGCTTGAGGCGGCGCGCCACTTCGGGGTAGTCGGCGTCGTACTCCTGGCTGTAGAGCGGCAACACGCCGATGTCGACATACTCGAAAGTGAAATCGGCCGGCGCCAGCGACGTCACCGCATGCGCAAGTTGCCGGTTGAACGAGTCCTTGCGCAGACTGCCGACCACGACCGCAATTTTGTAGGCCATTTCAGTGTCCTCGAGAGCGCGCACGAAGCGCAGTGGAAGGAGACGTCATCATAGGCGTGCGCGCATTCCGATGATGGTGAGGCGTACAGGCTGCAAGGTGCCCCTGTGGATAACCATGGGTCGCGCGGATTTATCCACAATTTTTGGGCATAAGCTTGTGGACAACTTACGTGGAGAGCCGATGTACAGGGGCCTCGCGTGGGATTCGTCTGCAGGTTAGCAAAGATGCAATTTCCGTGCGTGCGTGGCGATGATTCCGTCGCGTTCGTGCACGCGCGCTCGCTGTCGAGATTGTTTCCCTCAGGCGCGTCAACGCGAAGTCGGGAGCGCTGAGTTCAGTCGAGCAGCGCCGCGACGTTTTCAGTCGGGCGGCCGATCACGGCGCGGCCGTCGCGCACGACGATGGGTCGCTGCAGCAGGATCGGGTATCGTGCAATTGCTTCGTACAGCTGATCATCTGTGACGCCAGGTGCATCGAGACCGAGCGCCGTGTATTCGGTTTCTCCCGTGCGAACCATGTCGAGGAGCGTGCCGCCTAGCATCGCGTGCAGCGCCTTGAGTTGTTCGACGGTGAGCGGTTGCTTCAGGTATTCAATCACCTCGACTGGCTCGCTCGTCCTGGCGGTGGAGACCAGATCGCAGGCGGCGCGGGATTTGGAGCAACGGGGGTTGTGGTAGATCGTGATCATGACTTCAGGCGTGCGAGAGGGGAGTTGCGGGCGACCCTTGAAAAGGCCGGGGGACGGTTGCGATTTTACCGGTCGTGCCGGCTACGCATGAAGCGTGCGTCGATGCGATCGGGTCACTTACGGCGGGGCACTCACGGTGGATTGCGGGAAAGCGGGCGTGTGAGATTCGGAGCGATGTCCCGGGGTCGCGCAATGGCATGAAACGGAAGAGTCCAATGGACTTTATGCGCATAAAGGCGCTCTGCGTGCATGGCGTCGTCGCGCAGCCGACCGAAAGCGTCGTTGTGTCGATGCTCAAAGCGAATGCAACCGAGATGTCGAGGTCATAGGGCTCCGCGGAGCTTTATGCGCATAAACCTTGTCCGAATGGCAAATCCGGCTGCGAATTACACCAAAAATCATTGAATCGAAAAACAATCCAGGTAGAATCCCAAGCTAATAGCAAAAACGGAGAATACCAATTGGCAGCAGAGATAATCGCAGTCACGCAGCAAAAGGGCGGGGTCGGCAAGAGCACGATCGCGATGCATCTCGGCGCGGCATTTCACGAGAAGGGGAAGCGAGTTCTCGTCGTGGATGCCGATGGTCAAAACACACTGGTCCACTGGGCCAGTGCGTCGGCCGATGGTGAAACCGGCATCCCGTTCCCGGTGGTCAATCTCTCCGAAGCCGGCAGTCAGATCCATCGGGAGATCAAGAAATTCATCAACGACTACGACGTCATCGTCGTGGACTGTCCGCCGTCGATCACCGAGAAGGTCTCCGGCGTCGTGCTGCTGGCCGCCACTGTCGCCGTGATTCCCACTTCGTCGTCTCCAGCTGATTACTGGTCGAGCGTCGGTCTCGTCAAGCTGATCCAGCAGGCCCAGGTCATGAATGAAGATCTGCGCGCCGTGTTCCTGCTGAACAAGACCGAAGAGAAGCGCATGCTTACGCGCGAACTGAAACGCGCACTCGAAGAACTCGGTTTCCCTCTGCTAAGAACGCAGATTCCCACACGTGAGGCGTACAAGCAGGCCATGGCATTAGGCCAGACGGTTCTGCAAATGAACGACCGCGGCGCACGCCTGGCCGCAGTGGAAGTGCGCGCATGCGCCGATGAGATTGCGGCCATGCTTCCCTGACTTTATGCGCATAAAGGACCTTGAATGAAACCCTCCCAATTCGCCAAAGGCTTTCAGGCACGCCCTGATACGACGAGCAGCGAAAAGCGCACGGCACTCGACCGCCTCAACGCCATCGATGGACTCGTCCAGGACACGCCCAAAACGCGGGAAGTCGCGGGACGTTCGAGTCAGCCTGCACTTGTGCCGGGCTTTGAGCGTGCTGTCGAGCCGGTTCTCGAAGACACGCCTGGCCTCGAAAATGAGTCGGCTGAATACCGCGCCTGGCGCATTGCGCACGGCTACCGTCCGGGGCAAATCATCGAATTGCCGCTCA
>DATBXG010000869.1:0-2745 GCA_036514415.1 Paraburkholderia sp. | reverse complement strand
CGCGGCGGTACGGTGCGCAAGCCGAACGGCGGCTGAGCGCTTCGTCCTCGAACGCTGGCGCATGAAAAAACGGCATCGCCCGCGAGGGCGATGCCGTTTTGTTTTTGCGCCGGGGTAAAGGGCGAATCAGCCGACACGGCGAATGAGCGACGGCGTCTCGGGCGTTGGGTAGCCGGCGTCCTTGAAGGTCTCGACGATCGTGCGGTTGGTGTCGAAGTAGACCTGCCAGTAGGTGTCGTTGTTCGTATAGGGACGCACGGCGAGCAGCGGGCCTTCGGGCGTGAACGAGAGGATCTCGACGTCGGGCGGTGGCTCCTGCGAAACGTTCGGAATCTTCGCGATGGCTGCGCGCAGGCGCCCGGCCGCATCGACGGGATCGACGCCGTTGGCGATCTTCGCGGTCAGCTCGACGCGGCGCAAGGGCGTCGCGCTGTAGTTCGAGATGGTGTCCGAAAAGATCTTGTTGTTGCCGACGATGTTGACCACGTTGTCCGGCGAGATGATGGTCGTGCCGAAGATGCCAAGCTCCTTCACCGTGCCCGTCACGCCGCCTGCCGTGACGAAGTCGCCCACCTTGAACGGCCGTAGCACCTGCATGAACACGCCTGCCGCGAAATGCGCCAGCAGGCCGCCCCACGCCGTACCGATGGCGAGGCCGAGACCGGCGAGCAGCGCGGCGAACGAGGTGGTCTGCACGCCGAACACCTGGAGGATCGCGAGGATCAGCAGCAGGTTCAACACGGCGGCGAGGATCGAACTGAGGTAATGCGCGAGTGTGGGGTCGATGCGTTGATTGCGCCCGAGCACCTTGCGCAGCAGGCCGGCGATGAGGTTGATGGCCCAGCGTCCGATGATCCACAGGACGATCGCCGCCACGACCTTGGTCCCGAAGTCGATGCCTCGGGTCATGACGAACGTGCGGATGGTTTCGAGATCCAAGATGCCCTCGCTTGTGCCGTTGATTGAGCCGGTAGGACGTGCAACTGACATTGGCGGGGAGCACGGCGCGCGTCGTGGCTGGCGTCGTCTGTCCCTCGGTGCATTTATATGCGAACTGGCAAAAGCGCGCGTCCAACGTGCCCGGTTGCCTCAGAGTCGACCCTACGCACGGCGCGCGCTGCGCAGGCGGGCAATGCGGCGCGAATGGCCGTTCGCCTGTATCGTTGCACGAGCCGGCACGGACACGAACAAGGAGGCCCGCCATGAACTTTCACAACACCGATCTCCATCTCATCACCGTGAAGCTCGACGAACTGCGCCCCACGCAGATCACGGTTGGCTTTCGCGAGGTGAACGCCAAGCGCGCGCACTGGAATACGCTCGACAAGAAGGGCCGCGCGGCGGCCATCGACACGCACTGGTTTCCCGCCGTGCTCGGGCCGAAGTCGCGCTACTACGTGGTCGATCATCACCATCTCGGGCGCGCGTGGCTCGAAGAATCGGTGGAAAGCGTGCGGGTGACCGTGCTCAAGGATCTCTCGTGGCTCGAGCCCACCATTTTCTGGCGCATGATGGAGCACAACCAGTGGGTGCATCCGTTCGATGCGGCGGGCGAGCGCTGCGAATTCGACCAGCTGCCCAAGCAGCTCCTCGGCCTCGCCGACGATCCCTATCGCAGCCTGGCGGGCGAGCTGCGCACATCGGGCGGCTTTGCGAAGGACACGACGCCGTTCAGCGAATTCCTGTGGGCCGACTATTTGCGTCGTAAGGTATCCGAAACGCGCCTGCGCAAGGACTTCGACGCCGCGCTCGCCGATGCGCTTGCGCACGCGCACGATGCCGAGGCGCGCTATCTGCCGGGCTGGTCGGGCGTGGTGCCTGCCGCGCCGCCTGCAACGCCGGCAGCCGCGCCGGTTGCTGCGCCGGACAAGGCGGGCAAGGCGGACAAGGCCGCCAAGGGCAAGAAGGGCTGACGCGGGCGCCGCGCGCGACGCGCGGCCTGCGTGGCTGCGCGATGCCGGCGCAGCGCGGGCCTCAGCGCGCGTCGGGCAGGGGCGATTCCGGCGGTGTGCCTTGCGTCAGGTAACGGCCGAGCCACTCGCTCGCCGGGCCTCTCGCCGCATCGGTACGGTGAATCAGCGAGACGTTGTAGCTCACCGAGCGCCGGTCCGCGAGCGCGACGCGCACGAGCCGCCCGGCCTCGAGATCGGCTTCCACGAGGTGCTTCGGCATCGAGCCCCAACCGAGGCCCGCGAGCAGCAGTCTGTGCTTCGCGCCGAGGTCGCCGAGCTTCCATGTGCGATTGCTGTACACGCCGAAGTTCTGCCCTTCGGTCAGGCGGCTGCGGTCGGTCAGGACAAGCTGCGTGTGCTCGCGCGCGTCCGAAATGCGCACCGGGTGATCCGCCTGGGCGAGCGGATGACAGGGGGCGGCCACGAGCACGAGTTCCACGGTGCCGATGGACTGCGCCTCGATCACATGCGGCCAGTTGTGACTCGGCCCGCTGATGCCGAACGCGCAGTCGCCGTCGAGCACGAGCTTGAGCACGCCGCCAAGCGCCTCCATCGTGAGATTGAGCGCGACGGTGGGGAACGCGAGCGCGAACGCCTGCAGCGCCTCGACGAGGCGTTGCGACGGAAACATCACGTCCACGGCCAGCGATACCTCGCCTTCGAGCCCGCGCTGCAGGCCGGCCGCCTTGGCGTTAAGCTGGCCCATGAGCAGATCGAGGCGGCGCGCGTCGGCGAGGATCGCGCGGCCCGCGGCCGTGAGTTCCGGCTTGCGCTTGCCGCGCTCGAAGAGCGC
>DATBXG010000868.1:0-9434 GCA_036514415.1 Paraburkholderia sp. | reverse complement strand
CCGATTCGTGAGGCGCGACTCGTGAACCCCTTGCAACACTGCATCAGGAATTGATCATGACGACTCCCTCCACGCTGCCCGACGCCGCGTTCACGATGCCGGGCCGCCTCCACGCCGCCGCCGGCGACGCCTCGCGCACGGACGCCTACCTCCCTGCCGCCACGGTGCAGTGCCACGCGGCGAACCTGCTCGCGCTCGCCAATGGCGACGTGCTCTGCGCATGGTTTGGCGGCACCCAGGAAGGCGTGCCCGACATTTCGGTCTACCTCTCGCGCCTGAACAAGGGCAGCGACGCGTGGAGCGAGCCGGTGCGCCTCTCCGACGACCCCACGCGCTCCGAGCAGAACCCGGTGCTGTTCGCCGCGCCCAACGGCGAGATCTGGCTCATCTATACGGCGCAGCTCTCGGGCCACCAGAACACCTCGGTCGTGCGCCGGCGCGTTTCCGCCGACCAGGGCCGCACCTGGGGACCCATTGACACGCTGTTCGACCGCCCCGGCACGTTCGTGCGCCAGCCCATCGTGGTGGCGCGCGACGGCGCGTGGCTGTGCCCCGTATTCCTGTGCCGTGTGCAGCCCGGCGAGCGCTGGTCGGGCAACGACGACGTGAGCGTCGTGATGCGCTCGACCGACAACGGCGCGAGCTGGACCGAGCACGCGGTGCCCGCCAGCGTGGGCTGCGTGCACATGAACATCCAGCCGCTC
This sequence comes from Paraburkholderia sp., assembly GCA_036514415.1. Classification (GTDB taxonomy): domain Bacteria; phylum Pseudomonadota; class Gammaproteobacteria; order Burkholderiales; family Burkholderiaceae; genus Paraburkholderia. The sequence goes on along the minus strand of DATBXG010000868.1, from coordinate 8,730 downwards.
GCGAACGGCTCGCTGCTCGCGCTCTACCGCAGCCGCTGGGCCGACCACATCTACGCAAGCCGCTCGGCCGACGGCATGACGTGGAGCGAGCCCGAGCCGCTTGCGTTGCCGAACAACAACTCGTCGATCCAGTTCGTCGCGCTCGCCAACGGGCACCTTGGCCTCGTGTTCAATGCGAGCAGCGCGGCGCAGAGCACGGAGCGGCGCGCTTCGCTCTACGACGACATCGAGGACCCGGAAGACAGCGGCGAACTCGCGACCCAGGCCGCCTCCTCGCGCGGCACGGCGTTCTGGGGCGCACCGCGCGCGCCGATGACGCTCGCCATTTCGACGGACGGCGGCCGGACCTGGCCCGTCACGCGCAACCTCGAAACCGGCGACGGCTACTGCATGACGAACAACTCGACGGACAAGCTCAACCGCGAATTCTCGTATCCGTCGATCGCGCAGTCGCCCGATGGCCGCCTGCATATCGCTTACACGTACTTCCGCCAGCGCATCAAGTACGTGAGCGTGGCGGAGGCCTGGGCCAGCGCGGCGCCGGCCGCCTCACAGCCCGCAGCCGCCTGACGGGAAGCCGGGGAAGCCGGGGAAGCCGGGGACACCGGGACCCCACGCGATGAACGCGAGGCGTCGGAAAGTGGATAAGGTACGGGGTAAAGTACGAGGTAAACTGCGTACGCACCGTATCGTCCACACCGTCTGCCTCGCCGCGAAGCGACGTCCCGAACCCAACGCCGAACATTCCATGAAAGTAGCCCGCCGCCGCGAAGCCATGCTCAAGGCCGTCCTCTCCGGCATGACCGAAGTGTCCGAGTTGTGCGAGCACTTCGGCATGTCGGAGGCCACCGTGCGCCGCGACCTGCGCGCGCTCGCCGACGAGCGGCTCATCCTGCGCACCTATGGCGGTGCGGCCTCGGTCAGCAATCACGCGCCCGAGGAATCGCTCGAGCAGCGCCGCCAGAGCTTCCAGGCGGAGAAAGACGCCATCGGCCACGCGGCGGCCGCCCACGTGTGCGCCGGCGACACGATCTTCCTCGACAGCGGCACCACCACCGCCGCACTCGCCCGCGCGCTCGCGCAGGCGGGCCGCCACGACATTCGCGTGGTGACGAACAATCTGCTCGTGGTGCAGGCGCTCGCGGGCAGCAGCGTGCCGCTCACGCTGATTGGCGGCGAGGTGCGCGAGTCGAGCATGAGCACGCTCGGGCCGATCGCGCAACTCGCGCTCACGCGCGTGACCGTCGACAAGGCCTTCCTCGGCGCCGATGGCGTGGTGCCCGGGCGCGGCCTGTGCGAAGCGACCGCCGACCAGGCCTACCTCAAGGAATGCCTGATGCGGCAGGCCGCTAGCCTCTTCGTGCTCGTGACGGCCGACAAGCTCAACCGCGACAGCCAGCAGCACTGGGCGCCGATCGAAAAGCCGTGGACGCTCATCACGGACGCGAGCGCCTCACACGGTGAACTGCAGGCGTTCCGCAATCTCGCGGGGCTCACGATCGAGCCGATCGAAGTGCCTGCGGGAGCCGCGCATTGAAAGATGGAAATGGACAACGCAACCAACGCAACGAATAGCCCAATGGCTGGCGCCACGAAAAAGCGTATGGTCGTGACGGGCGCAAGCTCCGGCATCGGTTTCGCCATCGCGAAGCAACTGCTCGCCGAAGGCCACGAGGTCATCGGCCTGAGCCGCAGCGCGCCGGACCTCGATCATGCGCGCTTCACCTGGTGCGCAGCGGACCTGGGCGATACCGCAGCGATTGCGGGCCTCGCGCAACGCATGGGCGCGGTGGACGGCCTGGTGCACGCGGCCGGCTTCATGAAAACGGCGCGCCTGGGCGAACTCGACGAAGCGAGCGGCGAAGCGATGTGGCGCCTGCACGTGGCCGCCGCCTCGGCGCTCGCGGACGCGCTCGTGCCCGCCATGCGCGAGGGCGGCCGTATCGTGCTGATCGGCAGCCGTGTCTCGGGCGGCGCGGCCGGACGCAGCCAGTACGCGGCCGTCAAGGCGGCCATGGTCGGCATGGCGCGATCGTGGGCGATCGAGCTAGCGCCGCGCGGCATCACCGTCAACGTGGTCTCGCCCGCCGCGACCGCAACGCCGATGCTCAATGATCCGAAGCGCACGTCCAGCGCGCCGGTCATGCCGCCTATCGGGCGCTACGTGACGGTGGAGGAAGTGGCCTCGATGGTCGCGTATCTGCTCGGCCCGCAGGCCGGCGCGATCACGGGGCAGCAGATCATGATCTGCGGAGGGAGTTCGCTGTAGGGCGGCGGGGAACTGCGTGGACGACCGCGCTCGACATAACGCGTCACGGCACGCGGTTGACCCCACGCCCCCCGTCATCAAACCTCGATACCCAGGGCAACGATCCGCCGGTACAGCGTCGCGCGCGCCATGCCGATCTGCGCGGCGGCTTTCGTCACGTGACCGCCCGCCGCGCGCAGCGCATCGGTCAGGAAGCGACGCTCGAAATCCTGCATCGCCTCTTCGTACTGCTGCACACCGGCGCGATCCGGCGACGCGGCAAGCTGTGTATCGCGCCGGTCCTCAGGCATGCGGCGCGCCTCGTCTTCGGCGCGATTGCCGCGCCCGTCGCCGATGAAGCGCGCGAGCGAACGCGCGTCGATTCTCTCGTTCTCCGATAGCAGCACTGCGCGCTCCAGCGTATTGCGCAGCTCACGCACGTTGCCCGGCCAGCTATATGCGCACAGCACCGCGAGCGCATCGCGGTCGAGTTCGAGATGCACGGCCCCGCTTTCCACGGAAAGCTTGTCGAGGATCGCATAGGCCATCGCCTCGATGTCGGCGAGACGCTCGCGCAGCGGCGGCACGCGGATCGTCAGCACGTTGATGCGATAGTAGAGATCCGCGCGAAACCTGCCCTGCGCCACCAGTGCGGGCAGATCCGCCGACGTCGCCGCGATGATGCGCACGTCGGTGTGCACGATGCGATTCGAGCCGAGCGGCTCGAACTCCTGCTCCTGCAGAACCCGCAGCAACTTGCCCTGCAGCGCGAGCGGCATGTCGCCAATCTCGTCGAGAAACAGCGTGCCGCCCTGCGCCAGCTCGAACTTGCCGATGCGCCCCTTGCGGTCCGCTCCAGTGTACGCACCCGCTTCAGCGCCGAAGAACTCCAGTTCCAGCAGCGTGTCGGGAATCGCCGCCACGTTCACCGTCACGAGAGGACCGTCCGCGCGTCCGGACGCGCCGTGTATGGCGTGCGCAAGCAGTTCCTTGCCCGTGCCCGTTTCGCCGAGCAGCAGCACGGGCGATGCGAGCCGCGCGGCGCGGCGCGCCTGGCGCTTGACCTCGAGACTCGCGGCGCTCGTGCCGATCAGGCTGGAAAAGCTGTACTTCGCGCGACGCACCTGCGCGAGCGACTGGCGCGTGCTGATCAGTTCGGCGCGCAGCCGCGCGTACTGGCTGAAGAGCGGCGACAGCCCCTTGAGTTCGTTGAACAGCACGAAGCCGACCGCGCCGATCGTTTCGCCGTTGTCGTCCTTGATCGGCAGGCGCGTGACGACGATCGGATCGCGATCGGTTTCGAGAATGTCGAGGAGAATGGGCTCGCCGCCCATCACGACGTCGCGCATCATGCTGTTCGGAATGACGCTTTCGCAATCGAGACCGATCACCGCCGCCGGGTCGTCGAACCCGAATCGGGCCGCGTAGTCCTTGTTGATCCAGACCACGCGCGCGTTGCGGTCGACGATGACGGTGCCTTCGCTGAACTTCTCGAGTGATTGAAAGAGCGATTGCATCGCCAGTTTGCGCACGTGGTCGTAGTCGGCCAGCAGCGCGGTCGTTTCTATTTCCATTCGGTTCTTTTCATCGGTCGCGGGCTCGTTTCGGCCCGTGGATTCTCGTTTTCGGGACCGATTATCCCAGAAATGAGAATGCGCCGCGCCCCCGAGATTCATGAGGTTGTACGCACCGGATCGAGGGCGTCCGCTGCTTTTGGTCCAATGCCGTCTCAGTTTCGAGACATCTTGCGGGCACAACCATCGTGGCGCACGCGGGCACCCCACCGCTGACCTTCGTCGCACCGCTGCCCGCAAGGCTCGCAGGCCGCTGGCACATATCGTGCTGTATTGCGCGGTCGCGCCGGTAACGGAGCGCAGAACAAACATACCTGCACGAATAAACCAACTGGAGACAAGATGTCCTTTGCGATCGTGATCGCCGCCTTGGCGTTCCTGATGCTGGTGGCCTACCGCGGCTACAGCGTCATTCTCTTTGCGCCCATCGCCGCACTAGGCGCCGTCCTGTTGATCGAACCCGCTGCCGTCGCACCCGTCTTTTCCGGCATCTTCATGGAAAAGATGGTGGGCTTCGTGAAGCTCTACTTTCCCGTGTTCCTGCTCGGCGCGGTGTTTGGCAAGGTCATCGAACTATCTGGCTTTTCCGAAGCGATCGTGCACGCCGCCATCCGCTATATCGGCCGCTCGCGCGCCAACGCCGTGATCGTCGCGGTGTGCGCACTGCTCACGTACGGCGGCGTGTCGCTCTTCGTCGTGGTGTTCGCGGTGTATCCGTTCGCGGCCGAACTCTATCGCCAGAGCAATATTCCCAAGCGCCTCATGCCCGGCGCCATCGCACTCGGCGCCTTCACGTTCACGATGGATTCGCTGCCCGGCACGCCGCAGATCCAGAACATCATTCCCACCACGTTCTTCAAGACCACCGCTTGGGCCGCGCCCTGGCTTGGCGTGATCGGCTCGCTCTTCATCATCGTGGTCGGTCTTTCGTACCTCGAATGGCGCCGCCGCAGCGCCATGGCGAAGGGGGAAGGCTATGGCACGTCGCTCGTGAACGAACCGGACCGCGTGGAGACGGGCAATCTCCCGCATCCGGCGCTGGCGATTGCGCCGCTCGTGCTCGTTGGCGTCGCCAACTTCCTGCTGACGAAATGGATTCCGCAATGGTACGGCGACAGCTTCACCGTGGCGCCCGACGTGCTGCCCGGCATTCATGCGCCCGTGACCGTGGCCGTCAAAAGCGTCGTGGCCATCTGGGCCGTTCAGGGCGCACTGCTGATCGGCATTCTGCTTGTCATCGCGACGGCGTTTGGCCGCGTGAAGGCGCGTTTCGCGACCGGCACGAAATTGGCCGTGAGCGGCGCGCTGCTCGCAACGCTCAACACGGCTTCCGAGTATGGCTTCGGCGGCGTGATCTCGGCGCTGCCCGGCTTCCTCGTGATCGGCAATGCGCTCAAGGCCATTCCGAATCCGCTCGTGAACGCGGCCGTGTCGGTCTCGGCGCTCGCGGGCATCACGGGCTCCGCTTCGGGCGGCATGAGCATCGCGCTCGCCGCGATGTCGGACACCTTCATCAAGACCGCGCAAGCCATGCACATTCCGATGGAAGTCCTCCATCGCGTCGTGGCCATGGCGAGCGGCGGCATGGATACGCTGCCGCACAACGGCGCGGTCATCACGCTGCTCGCGGTCACGGGCCTCACGCACCGGGAGTCGTATCGCGACATCTTCGCGGTGACCATCATCAAGACGCTCGCCGTCTTCTTCGTCATCGCCGTGTTCTACCTCACCGGTCTCGTCTGACCGGCCTACACACGAGGCTCACTCATGCACCTCCCCAACATGCTCGCCCTCGCCGGAAAAACCGCCGTCGTCACCGGATCGACGAGCGGCATCGGGCTCGGCATCGCGACGGCGCTGGCCCGCGCGGGCGCCAACATCGTCCTGAACGGTTTCGGCGACCCGGCGGGCGCACTCGCCCAGATCGAAGCCGCCGGCGTGCGCGCCGTGCATCACAACGCGGACATGAGCCGCCCGGCCGAGATCGAAGCGCTCATCGCCTTCGCAGCCAAGACGTTCGGTGGTCTCGACATCCTCGTCAACAATGCAGGCATTCAGTACGTCGAAACGATCGAGAACTTTCCGGCGGAGCGCTGGGATCAGATCATCGCGATCAATCTGAGCGCGACGTTTCACGCGACGCGCGCGGCGCTTCCGCTCATGCGCGCGGCGGGCTGGGGGCGCGTGATCAATATCGCGTCGGTGCATGGGCTCGTCGGCTCGGTCGGCAAGTCGGCGTATGTCGCGGCCAAGCATGGCGTCATCGGGCTCACCAAGGTCGCCGCGCTGGAAACGGCGCGCAGCGGCGTGACCGTCAACGCGATCTGTCCGGGCTGGGTGCTCACGCCTCTCGTCCAGAAGCAGATCGACGACCTTGCCCATCGCGAGGCGCTGTCCATCGAAGACGCCACGCTCAAGCTGCTCGGCGAGAAGCAACCGTCGGCACGCTTTGCGAGCGTCGAGCAGATCGGCGGCGTGGCCGTGTTCCTGTGCACGGAGGCGGCCAGCGAAATGCGTGGCGCAGAGCTCAAGGTCGATGGAGGATGGCTCGCGCAGTAAGGGCGGCAGCGGCCTGGTGGTCACGCAAAAACAGGCCGCTGCAAATCGACTCCGGCGGTCCGACGCCGGGGCGTCGTTCGCACGGAAAGCGAGTCACTCAGCCGACTGCACCCGTGCAGTTGCCGAAGCGTGCCGGCTGAACCGCTCCGCCAGAAAATCGATGAACGCACGCGCACGCGCCGATTGATTCCGCTTGTTCGGGTAATAGACGAACAGGTCGGCGAGCGGCTGCTCGAACTCGGGCAGCACCACGCGCAAGCGTCCGCTCTCCAGATACTTCGCAAGATCCCACTCCGAGCGAAGCAGGATGCCGTGACCGTCGAGCGCCCAGCCGAGCACGATGTCACCATCGTTGCTCGACAACATGCCGTGCACCTTCACCGAATGCGCCTCGCCGCCGCGCTCCAGGCGCCAGATGCCGTAGGCGTTGTCGTTCTGGCGATGAACGATGCACTGGTGACTGGCGAGATCGCCAGGCGTTGCAGGCGTGCCGTGCATCTCCAGATAGCGCGGCGACGCGCACAGCAAGCGGCGGTTCGTCATGATGCGCCGCGCGATCAGCCGCTTGTCCGGCAGTTCGCCAAAACGGATCGCCAGATCCACGCCGCTTTCGACGAGGTCGATCGGGCGGTCGGTCACGTCTAGCTGCACCTCGACATGCGGATGCCGCTTCGCAAACTCCGAGACGAGCGGTGCGATCGTCGTGCGCCCAAAGCCGAGTGTCGCGTTCACACGCAGCAAGCCGCGCGTCACCGAACGGCTCGACGACACCACATCTTCCATCTCCTTCACTTCAGCGAGAATGCGGGTCGCATAGTGAAGAAAGGTCTCGCCTTCGGCGGTCAGGCTCACGCTGCGAGTCGTTCGGTTCACGAGCCGCACGCCGAGCCGCGCCTCGAGCTGCGCGAGCCGTTTCGTCGCCGCCGGCGGCGTAATGTCCATGTCCCGCGCGACGCTCGAAAGGCTTCCGTAACGGCCGAGGAGGACGAAGAACTCGAGGTAGGAGGTCAGGTCATTCTTCACCGCAGGTTAATAAAGATGTGAAAACAAGTGAATCATAGTACCGGTCCACGCGAATAATCTAGCGTCTCCAACCGCCAGCTAACTGCGAACGACCGCGCACGCTGGCCGTGCTACCAGGAGACATCCGTGAAAATCGTCGAAATACGCGAAAAAACCGTTCCGATCAGTTCTTCGATCCGCAACGCCTATATCGACTTCAGCAAGATGACGCTCAGCCTCGTCGCCGTGGTCACCGACGTGATCCGCGACGGCAAGCCCGTCGTCGGTTATGGCTTCAACTCGAATGGCCGCTATGGTCAAGGCACGCTGATGCGCGAGCGCTTCATTCCCCGCATTCTCGAAGCCGACCCTGCTTCGCTCGTGAACGACGCCGGCAACAACCTCGACCCGCACAAGATCTGGGCGACCCTGTTCACCAACGAAAAGCCGGGCGGCCATGGCGAGCGCTCGGTGGCGATCGGCACGATCGACATGGCGGTGTGGGATGCGGTCGCGAAGATCGAAGGCAAGCCGCTCTTCCAGCTGCTCGCCGACCGCTACGGCGACGGGCAGCCGAACCGCAAGATTTTCGTGTACGCGGCAGGCGGCTACTACTACCCCGGCCAGGACCACAACAAGCTGAAAGACGAAATGCGCAGCTATATCGACCGCGGCTACACGGTCGTGAAGAAGAAGATCGGCGGCGCGTCGCTCGACGAGGACCTGCGCCGCATCGATTCGATCCTGAGCGTGCTCGGCGACGGCCAGAAGCTCGCCGTCGACGCCAACGGCCGTTTCGATCTCGACACCGCGATCCAGTACGCGAAAGCGCTCTCGCAATACGACCTGTTCTGGTACGAGGAGCCGGGTGACCCGCTCGACTTCGAATTGCAGGCCACGCTGCGCAACTACTACGACAAGCCGATGGCGACCGGCGAGGATCTGTTCTCGATGCAGGACGCGCGCAACCTCATCCGCTACGGCGGCATGCGCCCCGACCGCGACTGGCTGCAGTTCGACTGCGCGCTGAGCTATGGTCTCGTCGAATATCTGCGCACGCTCGACATGCTGCATCAGCACGGCTGGTCCGCGAGCCGCTGCATTCCCCACGGCGGCCATCAGATGTCGCTCAACATCGCGGCGGGCTTAGGTCTTGGCGGCAACGAGTCGTACCCCAACCTGTTCCAGCCTTATGGCGGCTTCCCCGATGGCGTGAAGGTCGACAACGGCTACATCACGATGCCCGACCTGCCCGGCATCGGCTTCGAGGGCAAGGCCGATCTGTTTGCGGAAATGCAAAAGCTCACGGCTTGACGCCCAAGCGAAGAAACAAGCGCGGCCGGAAAC
>DATBXG010000867.1:0-8354 GCA_036514415.1 Paraburkholderia sp. | reverse complement strand
TACAATATAAAAATACTAATTTACATGGCTACATGATAGTCCCAGAAAATAGCCGGAACCCAGCACTGATGCGGATTCCGGCTATTTGAGAAGTCAAAGCTCGGGTTAGCGTTCGATCGCCGCGCGCGCGCACAGCTCGTCGGTCACGAGCCCGGAGAGCCAGCCGCCGTTGAGCGCCGCGATCACCGCTTCGCGCTTGCGCGCGCCGCCGGCGAAGCCGATGGTGGGGCGGCGCGGCGGCGAATCGAGGTACACGCTCGTCACGCGGCGGCCAGTGGGCGAATCCACGCGCTTGCCGGCCGCGTCGATCGGCAGGCCGAGCATTTCGGCCACGGCGCCCTGGTTCATCAACTCCCGCACTTCCTCGGAGGTGATGAAGCCGTCCTCGTGCAGCGGGCAATGCTCGCCGATATTGCCGATGCCCACGAACGCGACATCGGCCTCGCCCGAAAGCGATTCGACGATGCGATAGAGCCGGTGATTGCACCATTGCGCGCGTTCGGCCTCGCTGTCGGCGATGAGCGGCGCGGGCAGCAGAAAGTGCTTGCCGCCGGTCTTCTCGGAGATGTGCAGCGCGACGTCGTAGCGGTTGGAGGAGCCGTCCTGTGCGATGGCGCCCACCATCGAAACGAGCCGGTGCTGCGGCCGCTCCAACTGCGCGATCTGGTCGACGGCGGCCTTGAGCGTTCGGCCGCTGCTCACGGCCACCACCATCGGCCGCTCTTCGGCCAGATAGCGCTCCATGACCTGCGCGCCAGCCACCGCGAGCTTGCGGTCGATCTCCTCGGGCGTGTCGTTGTCCACGGGCACCACTTCGCAGACCGAAAGGCCGTAGCGCTTCGAGAGCGCATCGGCGAGCGCGAGGCAATCGGCGAGACGGTGATCGACGCGCACGCGTATCAGGTTCTTCTCGACCGCGAACGCAACGAGGCGCTGCGCGACCGGGCGCGACACCTGCAATTTCTCGGCGATTTCGTTCTGGGTGTTGCCGGCCACGTAGTAGAGCCAGGCGGCGCGGGTCGCGAGATCGAGTTTTTCGGTGGACTTGGGCACGGTGGTAGTCGGGGGGGATGCGGGGCCGAAGTGTACTGCACGCGTTACGCGAGGCGCTCGCGCGAGGGCTCGAAGAGCGGACGCACGTGGCGGTACAGCGCGCGGTAGGCGGTAAGCCGCTCGCGCAGTGCCGCGTGGCGCGCGGTGTCCGGCGTGTACTCGGCTACGACGGGCGGCTTGGTCAGCACGTCGCGCGCGTCGCCGCCCGCCGCGAGCCAGCCAAGGCGCGCCGCGCCGAGCGCGGCTCCCGTCTCGCCGCCGCCGTGCTGGCGCGTGGGCGTGTTGAATGCGTCGGCAACCAGTTGCGCCCAGTAGCCGCTGCGCGCGCCACCGCCCAGCATCGAGAGCGCGCCGACTTCGGTGCCCGCGGCCGCGAGCGCGTCGAGGCCGTCGGTGAGCGCGAGCGTCACGCCTTCGAGCACGGCGTAGCCGAGCAGCGCGCGATCGGTCGCGTGCGTCATGCCGAAGAACACGCCCTGCGCATACGGGTCATTGTGCGGCGTGCGCTCGCCCGAGAGATACGGCAGGAAGAGCGGGGCTTCCGCGAGCGTTTGGGAGCCAAGCTGTTCGACTTCGGCGAGCAGCGTGGGCTCGTTGGTGCCCGTCAGCTTGCAGACCCAGCGCAGGCAGCTCGCAGCCGAAAGCACGACGCTCATCTGATGCCAGCGGTCCGGAATCGCATGGCAGAACGCGTGGACTGCCGAAGCAGGATTGGGCCGGAAGCGGTCGCCGACCACGCAGAGCACGCCCGAGGTGCCGAGCGAGACGAAGCCGTCGCCGGGCTGCGTCGCGCCGATGCCGATCGCGCTCGTCGCGTTGTCGCCGCCGCCGGCCGCGACGACCACGTCGTCGCGCAAACCGAATTCGCGTGCGAGCGTGGGCAGGAGCGTGCCGGAGGGCGCGCTGCCTTCAGCGAGCGAGGGCATCTGCGTGCGCGTCATGTTGCAGGCATCGAGGAGCGCGTCGGACCAGTCGCGCTTTGCCACGTCGAGCCAGAGCGTGCCTGCTGCGTCGGAGGGATCGGACACCTTGCCGCCCGTGAGGCAGAGGCGCAGGTAGTCCTTCGGCAACAGCACGCAGGCCGTTTCGCGAAAGATCTGCGGCTCATGGCGCGCGACCCACAGCAGCTTGGGCGCGGTGAAGCCCGGCATGGCGAGATTGCCCGCGATGCGATGCAGCTGCGGCGCGCGCGCGGTGAGCTCGGCGCATTCTTCGACGGCGCGCATGTCGTTCCACAGGATCGCGGGGCGCAACACGTTGTCGTGGCGATCGAGCAGCACGGCGCCATGCATCTGCCCGGAGAGGCCGATGCCGCGCACCTGCGCGAATTCATGCGGGTGCGCCTCGCGCAGCGCCCCGAGCGCGAGCCGCGTGCCGTCCCACCAGTCGGCGGGATTCTGCTCGGACCAGCGCGGATGCGGGCGCGACACCGTGAAGGGCGAGCCGGCGGTGCCGATCACCCGGCTGTCGGGCGCGAGCAGCAGGACTTTCACTTCGGAGGTGCCGAGATCGATGCCGAGATACATGGGCGCGCTGAAGTCGTGATGAGAGTTGCGCTACTTTATCCGCGCGCCGGGCGCGACGCCATGCGCGCCGACCCGGAGGGTGCGCGGCGCAGGTGTCGAGCGCTCTTTTCCGCTTGTTTTGACGTCTTGCTTCAAACGCTGCAACCGCGCGAGGCGAGCCACTGGTCGACACGCGTGAGCGCGCCGCGCACGGCGCTACCGAGTGTCGGATTGCCGGCGAGACCGCCCCAGAGCAACTTGTCGCCGAGAAACGTCGAGACAGGGTCCCCGCTTTCGAACATGCCGTGCACGGCCGCTTCGTCCATTACGCCGTCCTGGTAGCGGTAGGGCAGCGTGCCCTTGTGCCAGCGTTCGAGAAAGCGCAGGAAGAGCGCGGGCAGCATGGCCGTCGCGGCGGGAGTCGCGCCCGCGGCGACGCGTTGCGCGAGCGTGGGCGCGATGAAGCCGGGGATCTTCGAGTAGCCGTCGGCAGCCACGCGCTGGTTCGTGTCCTGGATGAATGGATTGCTGAAGCGCTCGAGCACGACGTCGCGATACTTCGCGAGATCGAGCGGGCTCGGCGTGAGGCAGGCAATCACGTCTTGGCTCACGTACTCGCGCGCGAAGGTCCGAATGTCCGCGTCGTTCGTGCCTTCGTGGATGAAGTCGAGCCCGACGAGCGTGCCTGCCCACGCAATGCAACTATGCGTGGCGTTGAGGATGCGGATCTTCGCTTCCTCGTAGGGCATCACTGATTCGACCATTTCCGCGCCTGCGCGCTCCCAGGCGGGCCGCCCCGCGCAGAAGTGATCCTCGATCACCCACTGGATGAACGCCTCGCCCATCACCGGGCAGGCGTCGTCCACGCCGGTCGCCGCTTTCACGCGCTCGCGCACGTCGGGCGTGGGGCGCGGCGTGATGCGGTCGACCATGGAGTCGGGGCAGGCCGTGTTCGCGTCGAACCAGTCGCGCAGCGCCGTCGCGCCGCGCAGCGCGAGGAATTCGCGCATGCCCGCATGAAAGCGCTTGCCGTTGCTGCGCAGGTTGTCACAGGTCTGCAGCGTGACGGGGCTGCCATTGCGCGCCATACGCGCTTCGAGGATCGCGGCGAGCGCGCCGTAGATCGTCGTGCGGCCGCCTTTGAGATCGGCGGCGAGGTCGGGGTTCGCGGTGTCGAGGCGGTCGTGTTCGTCGAGGTAGTAGCCGCCTTCGGTCACCGTGAAGGCGATGATCTTGCAGGATGCGTGTGCGCCCACATCGATGAGGCCCGCGAGATCGGGGGACCACGGCAGCACACGCGTGATCGAGCGGATCGTCTCGTAAGCGCGCTCGCCCTGGGGCGTCACGGTTTCGAGCGTGTAGACGCCGTTTTGCGCGGCGAGCGCGTCGAGCACGGCGTTCATGTCGGAGCGGATGTTGCCGACGGTGAGCGACCATGCGGCCTCGCCGGGCTTGCGCGTGAGGTTCACGCGGTGCAGATACCACGCCTGATGCGCCCGGTGAAACGACCCGGCGCCGATGTGCAGGATCACGTTCGCATCGCTGCGTTCGGTGTTCATTCGGTGTCTCCTTACTCAAACCAGCCGATCGGCACAGGATTGAGCAATTGCTCTATTGATGAACGAATGATCGTATCCGGTCGATCGAAAGTCAAGCGGACGGCGGCGGTTTTCGGTGGCGCGCTGCGGCGGGCCCCAAGGCGCGCGCGGCGGTCAAACGCGCGGTGTGTGAAGGCTGGTGGGGGATGTTGTGGCGCACAAGGCGCCGGGGGAAGGAAGGTGCGAAGAAGCGCAGACGGCCTCAGCCGCCGGTTGGCTTCACTACGCGGGCTCCACTACGCGCTCCACCGCCGCGACCGCCTGCGCGGTCGCATCCGCCGCGCAACAATCCACGACGATGCGCTCCGGCATCGCGCGCAGCCATGTGAGCTGGCGCTTGCAGAGCTGGCGCGTGGCGAACACGCCCTTGTCTCGCATGGTGTCGTAGTCGACCTCGCCGTCGAGGTATTCCCACACCTGGCGGTAGCCCACGCAGCGCATGGACGGCAGGTTGGGGTTCAGGTCGCCGCGCGCGCGCAGCGCCTTCACCTCGTCGATGAGCCCGCCCGCGAGCATCGCGTCGAAGCGTGCTTCGATGCGCGCGTGCAGCACGCCGCGATCCGACGGTTCGAGCGCGACCGGCACGAAGCGGTAGCGCGCGGCCTCGTCCTCGCGCGTGGACGGCGTGGCGAGCAGCACCGACATCGGTTGCCCGCTCAGCATGAAGATTTCGAGCGCGCGCTGGATGCGCTGCGAGTCGTTGGGCGCAAGGCGCGCCGCGGTGGCCGGATCGACGAGCGCGAGGCGCGCGTGCATGGCGGGCCAGCCGTCACGTGCGGCTTCGGCGTCGAGTTGCGCGCGCACCGCCGGATCGGCCGAAGGCAGATCGTTGAGGCCTTGCGTGAGCGCCTTGTAGTAGAGCATCGTGCCGCCCACGAGCAGGGGCACGTTGCCCCGCGCGACGATCTCGCCGGTCACGCGCAGTGCGTCGGCGCGAAAATCGGCGGCGGAATACGCATCCAGAGGATCGACGATGTCGATCAGATGATGGACGGCCGCCGCGCGCTCCGCTGCGGTCGGCTTGGCCGTGCCGATATCCATCTCGCGATAGACGAGCGCCGAATCGACGCTCACGATCTCCACCGCGCGCCCACGCGCCGCCGACTGCGCGGCATAGGCGAGCGCGGCCGCCGTCTTGCCCGAGGCCGTGGGGCCGAGCAGGCACGCGACGGGCAGGGCGTTGCCCTCGTCGGCGTTTGCGTGTTTCGTGGACTGCGTCATTGACCGCGCATGAAGAGCCGATCGAGATCGGCGAGCGTGAGCTGGTACCAGGTTGGCCGGCCGTGATTGCACTGGTCGGCGCGCTCGGTCGCTTCCATCTGGCGCAGGAGCGCATTCATCTCGTCGAGCGTGAGACGACGGTTCGCACGCACCGCATGGTGGCACGCGAGCGTGCCGAGCATCTCGTGCTGGCGCTCGGTGAGCACGCGCGAGCCGCCGTACTCATGCAGGTCGGCGAGCACGGCGCGCGCGAGCGCCTGGAGGTCGGCGTCCTTGAGGAGCGCGGGCACCGCGCGGATCGCGATCGAGGTGGGCGAGAGCACGGCGAGGTCGAAGCCCAGCGCTTCGAGCGTCGCCTTTTCTTCCTCGACGGTGCCGGTCTCGACGGGATCGGCCGTCATCGAAATCGGGATCAGCAAGGGCTGCACGGCGAGCGAGCGTTCGGCGAGCGCCTGCTTGAACTGCTCGTAGAGAATGCGTTCGTGCGCGGCATGCATGTCGACGATCACGAGGCCGCGCGCGTTTTGCGCGAGCACGTAGATGCCGTGGACCTGGCCGAGTGCGAAGCCGAGCGGGTGGTCCTCGCCGGCCTCGAAGGCGGGCTGCGGCGCGCTCCCGCCCGCTGCGTCTTGCGCTTGCGCCACGGTCGCGCCTTGCGCCGCGCCCGCGCCTACGTCCTTGCGGCCGAAGAGGGCATCGTAGAGCGCAAGCGGCTGGGCGACGGGCAGGCTGCCTTGCGTCATGCGCGACTGGCGCAGCCAGGTGTTGCCGCTGCCCGCGCTGGCGCTTGCCGGGCCGAATCCGGACGCGCGCGAACCCGCGCTGCCCGCGCCGCCGAAGCTGCTCGCCACGCTCGCGGTGCCAAACCTGCCGTCCGTGCCCAAGCCGCCGGTGGCGCCGGACACACCGGGCGAACCGCCGGAGCGCGGGTAGTCGACCGCGCCGGAACTGCCGCTCGCGCCCGAAGTCAGCCCGGCCGACGCGCCGAGCACGCCGGCGCCGGGCAAGGGCCGCGGCTCGATGAGCGCGGCGTGCCCGCCCGCAGTCGTCTCGGGCGAAGCGCCTGCATGGCGCGCGAGCGCGCGCTGCACGGCATGGAACACGAACTGGTGAATCGAGCGCGAATCGCGGAAACGCACTTCGATCTTCGAGGGATGTACGTTCACGTCGACGGCCTCGGGCGGCAGGTCGAGGAACAGCACGTACGACGGGTAGCGGTCGCCGTGCAGCACGTCCTCGTAGGCCGAGCGCACCGCATGCGTGAGCAGCTTGTCGCGCACGAAGCGGCCGTTCACGAAGAAGTACTGCTGGTCCGCGCGGTTGCGGCTCGCCGTGGGCAGGCCCGCGCAGCCGTAGACGGCGAGCGGCCCCGCGCGCTCGTCGAGCGGCAGGTGAGCGGTGGCGAAGACTTCACCGAGGATCTTCGAGACGCGCGTGGCCGGGTCGCTCACATTCCAGTGCTCGACCGCGCGGCCGTTGTGCAGCACCGAGATCGCCACGTCCGGGCGCGCGAGCGCGCTGCGGCGGATCATCTCGAGGCAATGGCCGAGTTCGGTCTGCTCGCTCTTCAGGAACTTGCGGCGCGCAGGCGTGTTGAAGTACAGCTCGCGCACTTCGATGGTCGTGCCCTGGCCGCCCGCCGCGGGCGAGATCGCGCCCGTGTGCGCGTCGATCTTCACGGCGTGCGCCGCGTCGGCGCTGCGGCTCGTGATCGACATCTCGGCCACCGAAGCGATCGACGCCAGCGCCTCGCCGCGAAACCCGAGCGTCGCGACGCTCTCGAGTTCGGCGAGCGAGCGGATCTTGCTCGTGGCATGGCGCATGAGCGCGAGCGGCAGTTCGGCTTCGGGAATGCCGCAGCCGTCGTCGGCGATGGAGATGCGCTTCACACCGCCCTCGTCGAGCAGGATGCGCAGCGTGCTCGCGCCCGCGTCGAGCGCGTTTTCGAGCAGTTCCTTGACGACGGAGGCGGGCCGCTCGACCACCTCGCCCGCGGCGATCTGGCTGATGAGCTGATCGGGCAGCGCCTGGATCGCGCGCGCGGGCGGCGCGGCGCGGGTGACGCTGGCGGCTTCGGCGGCGCGAGCGGAATCGGGCGCGGCGCCGGTGGGTTCGGAATTCGAAGACATGCGCGCAATTATAACGAGTCGGCGCTGTGAACCCGGCGTGCGTCTCTACCGCGTGAAACCCCCATCTCGCGGTGCTTTGTGCGTGAATTCGCCGGAATTGACGGGATTTTTTCGTGACGGCCGGGCACTTTCGGTATCATGGCGCGGTCAATTTTGCTTCTCGCGCAACACTGGGCGAACGCGCTTGTTCAGGCGCGCGGCCCACGCTCAATAAGGGACACTTTTGGATACGCTTCTGCAGTTCGCCAACCTTGTCTTGCACATCGACAAGTTTCTCGGCGTTTTCATCCACCAGTACGGTGCGTGGGTCTACGCGGTGCTGTTCCTGATCGTCTTCAGCGAAACCGGCCTCGTCATTCTGCCGTTTCTGCCGGGCGACTCGCTGCTCTTCATCGGCGGCGCGTTCGCGGCCACGGGCGAGATGCATCTCGGCCTGCTGATCGTCCTTCTGATCGTCGCGGCGATTTCCGGCAACACGACCAATTACCTCATTGGCCGCGCCATTGGGCCGAAGGTGTTCAACACGCGCATTCCCGTGCTCGAGCGCTTCCTCGATCGCGCCGCGCTGCAGAAAACGCATGACTTCTATGAGCGTCACGGCGGCAAGACGATCGTGCTCGCCCGCTTCATTCCTGTCGTGCGCACGTTTGCGCCGTTCGTCGCTGGCGTCTCGCAAATGAGCATGCAGCGCTTTCAGCTCTTCAACTTCGCGGGCGCGTTCTTCTGGGTGCTGCTGCTCGTGCTGCTCGGCTTCTTCTTCGGCAACATCCCGTTCATTCGCCAGTACCTGAACGTGATCGTGCTGGTCGGCATTGGCGCGGCGATCGTGCCGGTCGTGCTGGGCGGCG
>DATBXG010000866.1:0-3257 GCA_036514415.1 Paraburkholderia sp. | reverse complement strand
GACGGGCGATCCGTGGGACGGTCGCACGCTCGAATGGGCAACGTCGTCGCCGCCGGCGGTCTATAACTTCGCGGTCATTCCGCACGTGGACGAGATCGACGCTTTCGCGCACATGAAGGAAGCGGGCCGCGGTCCGGGGCTCGTCGCGAAATATAGCGACATCCACATGCCGTCGAACACGTCGGCGGGCTTCGTCATCGGCATGTTCAGCCTCGTGCTGGGTTTCGCGGCCGTGTGGCACATCACGTGGCTTGCGGTGCTCGGGTTCGTTGGCGTCGCGCTGACGGTCATCTTGAAGAGCTTCGGCAACAACGACGGTTATTACATTCCGGCCGCGAAGGTCCGCGAGATCGAAGAACGGCGCTTTGGCACCGGCGCCGCCGTGGCCAAGCGTGACCTTGTCGCCGAGGAGGCAGTCTGATGTTA
This sequence comes from Paraburkholderia sp., assembly GCA_036514415.1. Classification (GTDB taxonomy): domain Bacteria; phylum Pseudomonadota; class Gammaproteobacteria; order Burkholderiales; family Burkholderiaceae; genus Paraburkholderia. The sequence continues at coordinate 2,831 of DATBXG010000866.1, read as the reverse complement.
CAGAAAACCAATGCGGCAACCCTTGCCGAACTCGATCACCACGATCACCCGCAGTCGCACTCGGTATTCGGCTTCTGGGTCTACCTGATGACCGACTGCCTGCTGTTCGCGGCGCTGTTCGCCACGTTCGGCGTGCTGGGCCACCAGTTCGCGGGCGGCCCCACGGGCAAGGACCTGTTCGACATTCCGGGCGTGGCGCTCGAAACGGCCGTGCTACTGCTTTCGAGCATCACATATGGCTTCGCGATGCTCGGCGCGCACCAGCGCAAGAACGGGGTGGTGCTCGGCTGGCTCGCCGTCACCTTCATTCTGGGTGCGTCGTTCCTCGTGCTCGAACTGCGCGAGTTCTCACACCTGATCGCAGAGGGTGCCGGCCCGCAGCGCAGCGCGTTCCTTTCGTCGTTCTTCACGCTTGTCGCCACGCACGGCCTGCACGTGTTCTTCGGCCTGCTGTGGATGCTCGTGATGATGATCCAGGTGGTCCGCGCACGGCAACTGGGCGAGCAGGAAATCCGCCGTCTCACGTGCCTGAGCCTCTTCTGGCACTTTCTCGACGTGGTGTGGATCTGCGTGTTTTCTTTTGTCTATCTGGGGAGCGTGCTCTAAATGGCTCAATCTCATGCAGAGTCGCACGGCAGCCTCGGCAGCTATGTGGCGGGCTTCATTCTTTCGGTGCTGCTTACCGCGGGCGCGTTCGGCGTTGTCCTGCACGGCGCGCTCGATGCCACCACGGCCATCATCGTGATCGCGGTGCTCGCCTTCGTGCAGGTGGTCGTGCACCTCGTGTTCTTCCTGCATCTGAACACGTCGCCGGGGCAGGGCTGGAACGTGCTGTCGCTCGCGTACACGGTGCTGGCCGCCGCGTTCCTGATCTTCGGCACGATCTGGGTCATGCACAACGTCGGCATGCTCATGATGTCGCGTTAAGCGTTCGCCTCACTGGCTGGCGCCTCGCGCCCGGCTGAACGCGCGAAGCCGCACGGGTCCGTCCTGTGCGGCTTTTTCGTTTTTGGAGCCAGGTCCGCGTGCTTGACACCCGTCCCGGGACACGCCTATTATGGCCGTCAAATTGTTCGATTAACGATCATCAGTTCGGTATTCGAACAAATCGCACGAGGACGTGCGCGTTCGATCTCCCATTTTTCGCCCGCGCAGTCCGTCAATCTCAATCATCTTTGCATGGGATCGCATCAAGTGCCTGCGATCGAAAGGAGACTCACATGACGGAAGCATTCATCTGCGACGCGATTCGCACGCCGATCGGCCGCTACGCGGGCGCCCTTGCCCAGGTTCGCGCCGACGACCTCGGCGCCGTTCCCCTCAAGGCGCTGATGGAGCGCAACAAGGACGTGGACTGGACGGCGGTCGACGACGTCATCTATGGCTGCGCGAATCAGGCGGGCGAGGACAACCGGAACGTCGCGCGCATGTCGGCGCTGCTGGCGGGCCTGCCGCAGGCCGTGCCGGGCTCGACCGTGAATCGCCTGTGCGGCTCCGGTATGGATGCCGTGGGCATCGCCGCGCGCGCGCTCAAGTCCGGCGAAACGGGGCTGATGATTGCAGGCGGCGTGGAAAGCATGAGCCGTGCGCCGTTCGTCATGGGCAAGTCGGCAAGCGCGTTTGCGCGCGACGCCGCCATCTACGACACGACGATCGGCTGGCGTTTCGTCAATCCGCTGATGAAACAGCAATACGGCGTCGATTCGATGCCGGAGACGGGCGAAAACGTCGCCGTCGATTACAACGTGAGCCGCGCCGACCAGGATGCGTTCGCGCTGCGCAGCCAGCAGAAGGCCGCGCGTGCGCAGGCCGATGGCACGCTTGCGCAGGAGATCGTCGCGGTTACGATCGCGCAGAAGAAGGGCGATCCGGTTGTCGTCTCGCGCGATGAGCATCCGCGTGAGACCAGCCTCGAGGCGCTCGCCAAACTCAAGGGCGTCGTTCGCGCCGACGGTTCGGTCACGGCCGGCAATGCTTCGGGTGTGAATGATGGCGCTTGTGCGCTGTTGCTCGCCAATGAGGAAAACGCGAGGCGCTTTGGGCTCGTGCCGCGTGCCCGCGTCCTTGGTGTGGCCACTGCCGGCGTTGCGCCGCGTGTCATGGGCATCGGCCCGGCGCCGGCTACCCAGAAGCTGCTCGCTCGCCTGAACATGACCATCGATCAGTTCGATGTTATCGAGTTAAACGAAGCTTTTGCCTCGCAAGGGCTGGCTGTGCTGCGCATGCTCGGCGTTGCCGACGATGATCCTCGTGTCAACCCGAATGGCGGCGCGATTGCGCTTGGCCATCCGCTCGGGATGAGCGGCGCGCGGCTCGTGACGACCGCTACGTATCAGCTCCATCGCACGCAAGGTCGGTTCGCGCTTTGCACGATGTGTATCGGCGTGGGGCAGGGGATCGCGATTGCTATCGAGCGTGTCTGATTTTCGTTCGCTCTGAGTTGAAGAAGCCGCGAGTCTTTCGATTCGCGGCTTTTTTTTGTCTGGTTGAGCGCTTTGGCGCAGGCTCGTCAGCTTTGGTCGCCCAGGTGCGGTTGCGCCTGAAGCGCGGCACGGTCGCTCGCGCGGGCGAGTCCCTTGTCGCGATCTGCCGAAACGTGGCTGTTGGTGTGGCTCAAGCCTACGCTGCTCATATGGGTGGCCGACCTGCCGTCGGTGTGCGCGTGATGCGCCTGCGCGTGGAGCGCGGCACGGTCGGCTGCACGCTCATGTCCCTTGTCGCGGTCCGCCGAAACGTGACTGTTCGTGTTGCTGAACCCCGCTTTGCCCATATGGCCGAGCGACATGCCGTCCGAGTGGCCGAAGCCCGAGTGTCCAAGGCTTTTTTTTTTT
>DATBXG010000865.1:0-2491 GCA_036514415.1 Paraburkholderia sp. | reverse complement strand
CGACGAACTGGCCTCGATCGCTGCCGCCGCAGCCGTTGCGAAGGGCGTCGCCGTGCCGGAAGGCTTCGCGGGCGCACAGGCCACTGACGCCGCGAAGAAGGTCGCCGCATCGCTCGCGACCGGCGAGCGCCGCTTCGTGCTGCTCGGCAACGCTGCGGTCCAGCATCCGGAATTCTCGCGTCTGCACGCAGCCGCGCAGTTCATCGCCGAAACCACGGGCGCGACGCTCGGCTTCCTCACCGAAGCGGCCAACACCGTCGGCGCGCACCTTGCCGGTGCACTGCCGGGCCGCGACGGCCTGAACGCACGCCAGGCGTTCGAGCAGCCGCGCAAGGGCTATCTGCTCTTCAACGTCGAGCCGGAATTCGACACGGCGAACCCTGCCGCCGCGCGCGCCGCGCTCGCGCAGGCCGAAATGGTCGCCGTGTTCTCGCCGTACAGGACGGGCCTCGAATACGCGGACGTGCTGCTGCCCATCGCGCCGTTCACGGAAACGTCGGGCACCTTCGTCAACGCCGAAGGCACCGTTCAGACCTTCAACGGCGTCGTGCGCCCGCTCGGCGACACGCGCCCGGCCTGGAAGGTCCTGCGCGTGCTGGGCACGCTGCTGGGTGCAAAGGGCTTCGAATACGACACCGCCGAAGAAGTGCGCCGCAAGGCCATCGGCGACGGCAGCTTCGAAGGCCGCCTGTCGAACAAGGCAAGCGCCGCGGTTGCGCGCGGCAGCCTTGCCAGGGCCGCAGAAGGCCGCTTCGAGCGCATCGCCGACGTGCCGATCTACCACGCCGATCAAATCGTGCGCCGCGGCGAAGCGCTGCAGCTCACGATGGCTGCCCGCGTGGCGAACGCCATCGGCCTGCCGGCGGCATACTTCGATCAGCTCGGCCTGAAGGAAGGCGAAGCCGTGCGCGTGCGCCAGGGCGATCTGTCGGTCACGGCGCCCGCAACGCGCGATGCGAATCTTGCGCCGACGGTGGTGCGCGTGTCGGCGGCGACGCCGGCCGGTGCGCAACTCGGCAGCCTGTTCGGTGAACTGCTGGTGGAGAAGGCGTAAATGAGCTTGTTCGATACGATCAATGCAGGCGGCAGCCAGCTGCTCGGCGTGGCCTGGCCCACCGTCTGGGCGCTGGTGCGCATTCTCGTCGTCGCGGTGGTGATCCTGCTGTGCGTGGCGTACCTGATCCTCTGGGAGCGCAAGCTGATCGGCTGGATGCACGTGCGTCTCGGTCCGAACCGCGTGGGCCCCGCGGGTCTGTTGCAGCCGATCGCCGACGTGCTGAAGCTGCTCCTCAAGGAAGTGATTCAGCCCGCGCAGGCGAGCCGCTGGATCTACATGGTCGCGCCGATCATGGTGGTGGTGCCGGCCTTCGCGGTCTGGGCGGTGATTCCGTTCCAGGCGGGCGCGGTGCTCGGCGACATCAACGCGGGCCTGCTCTACGCGATGGCAATCTCGTCGATCGGCGTGTACGGCGTGATTCTGGCGGGCTGGGCGTCGAACTCGAAGTACGCGTTCCTCGGCGCCATGCGCGCCGCGGCGCAGATGGTTTCGTATGAAATTTCGATGGGCTTCGCGCTCGTCGTCGTGCTGATGGTGTCGGGCAGCCTGAATCTTTCGGTAATCGTCGAAGGCCAGATGCGCGGCATGTTTGCGAACTGGGGTATCACGTTCCTCTCGTGGAACTGGCTGCCGCTGTTGCCGATGTTCGTCGTCTACTTCATCTCGGGCATTGCCGAAACGAACCGTCACCCGTTCGACGTGGTGGAAGGGGAGTCGGAAATCGTCGCGGGTCACATGGTCGACTACTCGGGGATGGGCTTCGCGCTGTTCTTCCTCGCCGAGTACATCAACATGATCGTGATCTCGGCGCTCGCCTCGGTGCTGTTCCTTGGCGGCTGGAGCGCCCCGTTCGCGTTCCTCGACTTCATCCCGGGCGTGTTCTGGCTGGTGCTGAAGGTATTCTGCCTGCTGTCGGTCTTCATCTGGGCCCGCGCGACGTTCCCGCGCTATCGCTATGACCAGATCATGCGTCTCGGCTGGAAGGTGTTCATTCCGGTGTGCATCGTGTGGCTGATCGTGGTCGGCTTCTGGTACATGTCGCCGTTGAGCATCTGGAAATAAGGGGCGAACACAACCATGAACGCTATCCAAAGCTTCTTCAAGACGTTTTTCCTGACCGAGCTGCTCAAGGGGCTCGCGCTGACGGGTCGTTACACCTTCAAGCGCAAGGTCACCGTGCAGTTCCCGGAAGAAAAGACGCCTATGTCCCCGCGTTTTCGGGGTTTGCATGCGCTGCGCCGCTATGAAAATGGTGAAGAGCGCTGCATCGCGTGCAAGCTGTGCGAGGCCGTGTGCCCCGCGCTCGCGATCACGATCGAATCGGAAGTGCGCGAGGACAACACGCGCCGCACGACGCGTTACGACATCGACCTGACCAAGTGCATCTTCTGCGGTTTCTGCGAAGAGAGCTGCCCGGTCGACTCGATCGTCGAA
>DATBXG010000864.1:0-3593 GCA_036514415.1 Paraburkholderia sp. | reverse complement strand
GCCGTTGGCGCCCGCCTCGAGCCATTTGCGCACCGCCTCGTGGCTGTTGATGCCGCCTGCCACGACGAGCGGCACGTCGCGCCGCGTAATGCCGAGCGTGGTGTACACGCCTTCCAGCTCCTCGAAAATCTGCGCGAACGCGAAGCGCTCGTTGCCCATGTCGGCAATGTCGGTCACGCCGAGGTGGCCGCCCGCGTGTGCGGGATGCTCGATCACGATGGCGTCGGGCAGACGGCCCTTCTTCATCCACTTCTTGAGCACGAGCGCGACGCCGCGCGCGTCGGAAAGGATCGGCACGAGCGCGATGTCCACGCCCGCCGTGAGATCGGGCAGATCGAGCGGCAGGCCCGCGCCCATCACGATGGCGTCGGCGCCGTGCTCGCAGGCCGCGCGCACATAGTCGGCATGCGCGTTCACCGCCTTCATGACGTTGACGGCGATCATGCCGTTGCCGCCGGCGAGCTTGCGCGCCGCCGCGATCTCACGGCCGAGCGCGATGAGGTTCGCGCGAGCGAGCGTTTCGTGCCGCGGGTCTGCGCGGCACATGTCCATGAGGTCGCCGTGATGATGGCGCAGGTCGATGCTCGCGATCGTGCCGAGCGCACCTTCGCGCGCGACACTGCCAGCAAGCCGGTGCGCCGAGATGCCGACGCCCATGCCGCCCTGCACGACAGGCAGGAGTTGACGGCCGCGAATCTGAAGCGGCGCGAAGGAGTGTGCAGGAAACATGTTGTGCTCTGTCGATGACAAAGCGCTTATGGTCGCGCGTACCCCACATATGACATTGACACACATCAAATAAAAACGCGGATATCCGGGATGGAATCCGCGTTCATGATCTACATCAACACGTCGCACTAAAAGATTTGCGATAGCGCGACGAGATGCCTCATCAGGTTTTCGGCACCTTGAACTGCATCGACTTGTATTCGAGGTACTCCTCGAGACCGTACGCGCCGTTCTCACGGCCGTGGCCCGACTGCTTGAAGCCGCCGAACGGCGCAGCCATGTTCCAGGTGCCGCCGTTGATGTCGATCTGGCCCGTGCGGATGCGGCGCGCCACGCGCATCGCGCGTTCGTCGCTGCCGGCCCAGACTGCGCCGCCGAGGCCATAGAGCGAGTCGTTGGCGATCGCCACGGCGTCGTCCTCGTCCTTCGCCGTGAGGATCGTGAGCACCGGCCCGAAGATCTCTTCCTGCGCGATGGCCGCGTCGCGCGGCACGCGGCCGAACACGGTCGGCTTCACGAAGAAGCCCTGCGTCACGCCTTCCGGCATGCCCGGGCCGCCCGTGACGAGTTCGGCGCCGTCGGCCATGCCGCGCTCGATGTACTGCTGCACGCGCTGCTGCTGCGCCTTCGAGGCGAGCGGGCCGAGCTTCGCCTTCTCGTCGCGCGGATCGCCGACCGTGAACGCCTCGGCGGCCTGCTTCGCAAGGTCGCGCGCTTCTTCGTAGCGCGACTCCGGCACGATCAGGCGCGTGTGCGCCGAGCAGGTTTGCCCAGAGTTCAGGAAGCACGCGCCCACCGTGCCCTTCACGGCGGCCGCGAAGTCGGCGTCGTCGAGCACGACAGCGGCCGACTTGCCACCCAGTTCCAGCGCCACGCGCTTGACCGTGGCCGACGCCACTTCCGACACGCGCTTGCCCGCACGCGTCGAGCCGGTGAACGACACCATGTCGACGTCCGGATGGCGCGCGAGCAGTTCGCCGACCACCGGGCCATAGCCCGTGACCAGGTTGAACACGCCCGCGGGCAGGCCGGCTTCGTGAATGGCCTCGGCGAGCACGAATGCGTTGAGCGGCGCGATCTCCGAAGGCTTGAGCACGACGGTGCAGCCTGCAGCGAGCGCCGCGGCGACCTTCAACGTGATCTGGTTGAGCGGATAGTTCCACGGCGTGATGGCCGCGACCACGCCCACCGGCTCGCGCACGACGAGCGAATTGCCGACGCGCTCCTCGTACTGGAACGCGCTGGCGAGCTTCGCATAGGCGCCCCAGTTGTACACGGGGCCGCCCACCTGGATGGCGCGCGCGAGCTTGAGCGGCATGCCCACTTCGCCTGCGATGATCTGCGCGAGTTCGTCGGTGCGGGCCTTGAGGTTGTCGGCGATTTTCTGCAGCCAGGCCCCACGCTCGGCGGCGGGCGTCGCGGCCCAGCGGTCGAAGGCGGCGCGCGCAGCGGCGATGGCCGCCTCGGCGTCGGCTTCGACGCCTTCGGGAATGCGGCCCATCACCGCCTCGGTGCCCGAGTCGATCACGTCGATCGTGCCCTTGCCTTGCGGCGCGACCCATTGGCCGTTGATGTAGAACTGTGCGTAGTGTTTCATGCGCGTCTCCTGTGTCGGTCGCATCTGGTGCTGTAGCGCCTCGTGCGATCCCATACAACTTTCTTCCGTGTGGGTTCACGGTGGCTTGTGCGGCAAGGCCGCGGCGATCCCGCATTCTAGCGTGGTTGACGCAAACGTAAAGCTCGGAATGCAAAGCGCCGGACGCACGCCCTTCGAGCCGCCAGAAGCAAAACGGGCGACGCTCACGCGCCGCCCGTTTTCATTTCACGCCTCGATCAGCGATCGAAACTCACTGCAGCCCCTGGCTAGCAAGGAAGTCCTCGTAGTTGCCGCTGTAGTCCTTGATCGTGCCGTCCGTCTTCACCTCGATGATGCGGTTGGCGAGACCGTTCACGAACTCGCGGTCATGGGACACGAAAACGAGCGTGCCTTCGAACTTTTCGAGGGCGATCTGCAGCGACTCGATCGATTCCATGTCCATGTGGTTAGTGGGCTCGTCCATGAGCAGCACGTTGTGGCGGCCGAGCATCAGCTTGCCCCAGATCATGCGGCCCTTCTCGCCACCCGACAGCACCTTGACCGACTTGCGGATGTCGTCCGCGTTGAACAGCAGACGGCCCAGCGTGCCGCGCACCGACTGCTCGTCGTCGCCTTCCTGGCGGTACTGGTCGATCCAGTCCATCAGCGTGACGTCGCTCGGGAACTCTTCATACGTGTCCTGCGGCATGTAGCCCACGTTCGCGTTCTCGGCCCACTTCACCGTGCCGTTGTCGACGGCCAGATTGCCGAGCAGCGAGCGCAGCAGCGTGGTCTTGCCCGCGCCGTTCTCGCCGATGATCGCGATGCGTTCGCCGGGCTGCACGCTGATGCTGAACTTGTTGAAGATGCGGCGCTCGTACGTCTTCGTGATCTCTTCCGCGACCACGACGATGTTGTGCAGCTTCTTCTCGAACTCGAAGCGGATGAACGGGTTCTGGCGCGACGAGGGCTTGAATTCCTCGATCTTGATCTTGTCGATCATCTTCAGGCGGCTGGTGGCCTGGCGCGCCTTCGACTTGTTCGCCGAGAAGCGGCGCACGAAGTCCTGCAGGTCGGCCACGCGCTCCTTCGCCTTCTGGTTCGCGGCCTGCTGACGCTCGCGCGCCTGCGCCGACGCGAGCATGTAGTCGTCGTAGTTGCCCGGCCAGACCTTGAGCGTGCCGTAGTCCATGTCCGCCATGTGCGTGCAGACCTGGTTCAGGAAGTGTCGATCGTGGGAAATGATGATCATGGTCGAGTTGTACTCGTTCAGAACATCTTCCAGCCA
>DATBXG010000863.1:0-5502 GCA_036514415.1 Paraburkholderia sp. | reverse complement strand
AGGGAAAACCGCTTCACCGGTTGGACCGACGTCGACCTCACGGTGCAGGGCATCGCCGAGGCGAAGGAGGCGGGGCGCCTGCTCAAGGAAGGCGGCTTCGACTTCGACATCGCCTACACCTCGGTGCTCAAGCGCGCGATCCGCACGCTCTGGCACGTGCAGGACCAGATGGACCAGATGTACCTGCCCGTGGTCCACTCGTGGCGTCTGAACGAGCGTCATTACGGCGCACTTTCGGGCCTGAACAAGGCCGAAACGGCCGCGAAGTTCGGCGACGACCAGGTGCTCGTCTGGCGCCGCAGCTACGACACGCCGCCGCCCGCGCTCGAGCCGACCGACTCGCGCACGTCGTACGACGACCCGCGCTACGCCCGCGTGCCGCGCGAGGAATTGCCGCTCACCGAATGCCTGAAGGACACGGTGGCGCGCGTGCTGCCCATCTGGAACGAGTCGATCGCGCCGGCCATCAAGGCGGGCAAGAAGGTGGTGATCGCCGCGCACGGCAACTCGATCCGCGCGCTCGTGAAGTACCTCGACGACATCTCCGATGACGACATCGTCGGCCTGAATATCCCGAACGGCGTGCCGCTCGTGTACGAGCTGGACGAAAGCCTCAAGCCCATCAAGCACTACTATCTGGGCGACGCCGAAGCCATCGCGAAGGCGCAGGCCGCCGTGGCGAACCAGGGCAAGAAGGCCTGACGCTTTCCCGCCCGCGCCTCATCGGCCATTCGGGCAGTCGCCGCCCCGGCGGCTGTCCGGGGGCCATGCCCACCGGCCCGAGCCGTGCCTGCCGCCCCCTGATCCGGCGCGGGCGAGCGCCGTTTCCGCCGATCCGTTGCACTCTCCCCTTTTTCACGCCCCGCCGTTTTCACGCCGCTTGCTGGCAAAAATGCCAGCTCCCCGCCAGCGCCGCGCCAGGCATCGCTTTGCGGCACACGTCTTGCGAACCACGCGCCGCCGCCGCTGTCTTAGTCGGTTCTTACGCGCCATATACACAGCCGCGGCAGGTGTGCAGTTATACTTGTCCGTCGCTTTTCCATTAGACGCTGCCACGCGCCTCCAGACGCGCCTAGACCGCACGCAACATTCTCTATGCGAAAAAACCTGAAAAACATCGGCCTGATTGCCGCTGGCCTTGCGACCGGCGTATTTGCCACCCTGCAGATTTCCGCCTCCGCGCAGCAAACCCAGCAAACGGTCGTCGAGCCGTTGCCGCTCGACCAGCTGCGGCTCTTCGCCGAAGTGTTCGGTCAGATCAAGCACGAGTACGTCACGCCGGTCGACGACAAGAAGCTTCTCACCGCCGCCATCAAGGGCATGGTGTCGAGCCTCGACCCGCACTCGTCGTATCTCGACAAGACCGATTATCAGGAGCTCCAGGAGCAGACCAAGGGTCGCTTCGCGGGCCTCGGCATTGAGATCTCGTCTGAAGACGGCCTGATCAAGGTGATCTCGCCGATCGAAGACACGCCCGCGTACCGCGCCGGCATCCGTCCGGGCGACCTCATCACGCGCATCAACGACAAGCCCGTGCGCGGCATGACGCTCGACCAGGCCGTCAAGCAGATGCGCGGCGACCCGGGCACCAAGGTCACGCTCACGATCTTCCGCAAGACCGACGACCGCACCTTCCCGCTCACCATCACACGCGCCATCATCAAGGTGCAGAGCGTGAAGTCGAAGATCCTGCAGCCGGGCTACGCGTATGTCCGCATCACGAGCTTCCAGGAGCGCACGGTCCCCGACCTCGCCCAGAAGCTGCAGGACATCGCGCGCCAGGAACCGAACCTCAAGGGCATCATCCTCGACCTGCGCAACAACGGCGGCGGTCTGCTGCAAAGCGCCGTGGGCGTGGCGGGCGCGTTCCTGCCGCCGGATTCGGTCGTCGTTTCGACCAACGGCCAGATCCCGGACTCGAAGCAGGTCTACCGCGACACCTACGAGAACTACCGCCTGCCCTCGTTCGACGGCGACCCGCTCAAGGGTGAAGCGGCCCAGTTCAAGACTGTGCCGATGATCGTGCTGACCAATGCCTACTCGGCGTCGGCCTCGGAAATCGTGGCAGGCGCGCTGCAGGACTCGAAGCGTGCGCTCATCGCCGGCAAGACGACGTTCGGCAAGGGCTCGGTGCAGACCGTGCGCCCGATGACGGCCGACACCGCGCTGCGCCTCACTACGGCGTACTACTACACGCCGAGCGGCCGCTCGATCCAGAACAAGGGCATCCGTCCCGACATCGCAGTCGACCAGTACTCCGACGGCGATCCGGACGACGCACTCGTCACGCGCGAGGTCGACTACCAGAACCACCTGGCCAACACGCAGGACCCGGACGAGAAGAAGGAGCAGGATGTGCGCGAGCAGGAGCGCATGGACATGCTTCGCCAACTCGAGGAGCAGAACGACAAGAAGACGCCGGAGCAGCGCCAGAAGGACCGCGACCGCAAGCCGGTCGAGTTCGGCTCCGCCGACGACTTCATGCTCCAGCAAGCCTTGAACAAGCTGCAAGGCAAGCCGGTGGTCGAATCGAAGTCGCCGATGGAGCGCCGCCTCGCGCAGCAGAAGCCGCCCGCCTCGGCTTCGGCGCCGATCGCCGTGAAGCCTGCCGCGCTCATCATGGCCCCGGCCCCGGGCTCGGCCCCCGCGCCGGCCGCGGCTCCGGAAAAGTAGCAGTCTGTCCCCGCCTGGTACCCGCTTCGCGGCCCGCGCATCTCGTGTGCGGGCCGCGGGGCCACCCCTCCTCCAGCCGCTGGCGTCGTTACAATAACGGCACCGTATTTCCCCGGCGCGCGTTTCTCCGTTCAGGGCCATCGAGGCTCTCCAGGTCCATCGCAGCGCCATCGAACAAGCGCACCACGAGCGCCCGCGATGAACGACGACCAACTCCTCCGCTACTCCCGCCATATCCTCGTCGACGAGATCGGCATCGAGGCACAGCAGCGCTTTCTCGACGCGCATGCGATCGTCGTGGGCGCAGGCGGCCTGGGGTCGCCAGCGGCGATGTATCTCGCGGCCTCGGGCGTGGGCGCGCTCACGCTCGTCGACAACGACACCGTCGACCTCACCAACCTGCAGCGCCAGATCATGCACGAGACGGCATCGGTCGGCCGCGCGAAGGTCGAATCGGGCCGCGACGCCATCGCGCGCCTGAATCCCGAGGTAAAGGTGAACGCCCTGCAAACGCGCATCGACGACGCCTGGCTCGACGCGCACGTGCCGGGCGCGACCGTCGTGCTCGACTGCACCGACAACTTCGCCACGCGCCATGCGATCAACCGCGCGTGCGTGAAGCACGGCGTGCCGCTGGTGTCGGGCGCAGCGCTGCGCTTCGACGGGCAGATCAGCACGTTCGACTTCCGCGACGACGCCTCGCCCTGCTACGCCTGCGTGTTTCCCGAGGATCAGCCGTTCGAGGAAGTGGCGTGCTCGACCATGGGCGTGTTCGCGCCCACGGTGGGCATCATCGGTGCGATGCAGGCCGCGGAGGCGCTGCGCGTGATCGGCGGCATCGGGGCACCGCTCGTCGGGCGCCTCATGATGCTCGACTCGCTGCGCATGGAGTGGAACACGATGCGCGTGGCGCGGCAGCCGGACTGCCCGGTGTGCGGCGAGCGGTTCAAGCACGCTTGAACCGTGCTTGAACCGCGCTTTAACCAGCCAGAAAATAGCCCCGGACATGCCGGGGCTTTTTGCATCTACGCCGCGCGTGCCTGCGGGCAGCGGGTCACGCCTGCGCCACTCTGCGCAACGCCGCCTGCAGTTCCTCGGGCTCGTAAGCCGCCAGCACCTCGGCCACGGGCTTTTCGAGCGACTTGAGCTGCGAGCGCAGGATCTCCTGCTTCACCACGAGCAACTGGCTCGGATGCATCGAGAACTCGGTGAGCCCCATGCCGAGCAGCAAGCGGGTGAACGAGGGGTCGCCCGCCATCTCCCCGCACACCGAAACCGGTACGCCCGCGCGCTTCGCCTCGCGCAGCGTATGCGCGATCAGCTGCAGCACGGCCGGATGCAGCGGGTCGTAGAGATCGGCCACCGCGTTGTCGGCCCGGTCGATGGCGAGCGCGTACTGGATCAGGTCGTTGGTGCCGATCGAGAGGAAGTCGAGCCGGCGCAGGAACATCGGCAGCGCGAGCGCCGCCGCCGGAATCTCGATCATCGCGCCAACCTGGATGTTGGGATCGTAGGCGAAACCGGCGTCATCGAGCTGGCGCTTCGCCTCGCGGATCAGGTCGAGCGTCTGGTCGATCTGCTGCGCGTGCGCGAGCATCGGGATCAGGATCTTGACCGAGCCGAACGCCGAAGCGCGCAGGATCGCGCGCAGCTGCGTGAGGAACATTTGCGGCTCGGAGAGGCTCCAGCGGATCGCGCGCAGCCCGAGCGCCGGGTTCGCGGCGGTTTCGTAGCCGTCGCCGGCGGTCATGGAGTCGAGCGGCTTGTCCGCGCCCACGTCGATCGTGCGGATCGTCACGGGCAGCCCGTTCATGAGTTCGACCGCGCGGCGGTAGGCGGCGAACTGTTCGTCCTCCTCCGGCAACTGGTTCTTGTGGTTCATGAACAGGAACTCGGTGCGAAAGAGGCCCACGCCCGTCGCGCCCGAGTCGAGCGCGGCCTGCGCGTCGTCGGGCAACTCGATGTTCGCGTAGAGCTGGATCTTCGCGCCGCACAGCGTTTGCGTGGGCGAGAACTTCAGGCGCTGCAGCTTGCGCCGCTCGAGCGCCATCTCGCTTTGCCGGTAGGTGTACTCCTCCAGCACGATGGGTGCGGGATCGACGATCACGACGCCGTGATCGCCGTCGACGATGATGAGATCGTCCTGACGAATCAGCGCGCTCGCCTGCTGCACGCCCACGGCCGCGGGAATGCCGAGGCTGCGCGCGACGATGGCCGTGTGCGAGGTGCGCCCGCCCAGATCGGTCACGAAGCCCTGGAAGGTTTGCCCCTTGAACTGCAGCATGTCGGCGGGCGCGATGTCGTGCGCGACGACGATCATCTCGTCGCAGCCGCCGTGCAGCGCAGCGGGCGTCGCGCCCGCAAGCGCCTTCAGCACGCGCTCCACGACCTGCTCGATGTCGGCCTTGCGCTCGCGCAGGTATTCGTCCTCGACGTCGTCGAAGTGGCGCGAGAGGCGTTCCAGCTGTTCGGTAAGCGCCCACTCCACATTGAAGCGGCGCGTGCGGATGAGGTCGATGGTCTCCTGCACGAGCATGACGTCGTTCAGGATCATGAGGTGGACGCCGATGAACGCGCCCATTTCGGAGGGAGCGTCGGCGGCCAGGTCGGCACGCAGCGTGTCGAGCTCGCGCTCGACGGTCTTGAGCGCCGCGCGAAAGCGCACGATCTCGTCTTCGATCTGCGCGGGCTCGATGAGGTAATGGTCGACGTCGAGTGCAGCCGGGGCGATCAGATACGCTCGCCCGATGGCTATACCGCGTGATACGGGAATTCCATGCAGCGTGAACGGCACGCGCACCTCCTCTGGTTATTTGATGCTGCGGCAAA
>DATBXG010000862.1:0-6752 GCA_036514415.1 Paraburkholderia sp. | reverse complement strand
GTCGCGCCGAGAATGTTCAGCTCCTGGCCGGCCTTCGCGAGCGCGTACTCGAACAGGTTGCCGAGCAATTGCATCGCCATGTCCTTGAACGCGAGCGTCGGGCCGTTCGAGAGTTCGAGCAGCGAGAGCTGCGCGCCGTTTTCCTCCCCGAGCGTGGTGAGCGGCGTGATCCTGCTCGCGTCTTCGCCGTGGCGCACGTTGCGGTACGTCTCGCCGGTGTAGGTGCGGCGCGTGATGTCGCGCAGATCCTCGGGGGGAATGTCGCCGGCGAACTTAGAGAGAATCTCGAACGCGAGATCCGCATACGGGAGGCCGCGCCAGCGCGCGAGCTCTTGCTGGCTGATCTGCGGGTATTCGGCCGGCAGATAGAGGCCACCGTCGCGCGCGAGGCCGCCCAGCAGAATCTCGGAAAACGAATGATGCTCGCCGGCGCCCGCGCCGCGCGTAGATACGTAATTCATAGCCATCGCCTCAAATGCGCCTTAGTTCAGTCCTTCCATGCGCAGCTTCGTGACCTGCGACTTCACCGTCGCGAGCTTCTCGATCTGCGCAATCGCCGCGTTCACGTTCTTTTCGACCGTGCTGTGCGTGATCAGGATGATGTCGGTTTCCGCCTTGCCGTGCGCGTCGATCTGCTCCGATTCCTTTTGCAGCAGCGCGTCGATCGAGATGCCGCTATCGGCAAGAATGCGCGTGATGGCGGCCATCACGCCGGTCTGGTCGGCCACGCGCAGGCGCAGGTAGTAGCCGCTCGTGACTTCGTCGATCGGCAGGATCGGCGTGTTCGAGAGGCTGTCCGGCTGGAACGCCAGGTGCGGCACGCGGTGCTCGGGGTCGGCCGTGTGCAGGCGCGTCACGTCCACGAGATCGGCCACCACGGCCGACGCCGTCGGCTCCGCGCCCGCGCCCTTGCCGTAGTACAGCGTGGTGCCCACGGCGTCGCCATGCACGACCACGGCGTTCATCGCGCCTTCCACGTTGGCGAGCAGGCGCTTGGCCGGGATCAGCGTGGGATGGGTGCGCAGCTCGATGCCCTTCTCCGTGCGGCGCGCGATGCCGAGCAGCTTGATGCGATAGCCGAGTTCTTCCGCGTACTTGATGTCGATGGCGTCGAGCTTGCTGATGCCTTCCACGTAGGCCTTGTCGAACTGCACGGGCACGCCGAACGCGATCGCGCTCATGATCGTGGCCTTGTGCGCGGCGTCCACGCCTTCGATGTCGAAGGTCGGATCGGCTTCGGCGTAACCCAGCTCCTGCGCGGCCTTCAGCGCGGTCGCGAAGTCGAGCCCCCGCTCACGCATTTCCGAGAGGATGTAGTTCGTCGTGCCGTTGATGATGCCCGCGATGTATTCGATGCGGTTGGCCGTGAGCCCTTCGCGCAGCGCCTTGATGATGGGAATGCCGCCCGCCACCGCTGCCTCGAACGCGACCATCACGCCCTGCGCGCGCGCCGCTTCGAAGATCTCCGTGCCGTGCACCGCCAGCAGCGCCTTGTTCGCCGTGACCACGTGCTTGCCGTTGGCGATCGCGCGCAGCACGAGATCCCGGGCGAGCGTCGTGCCGCCGATCATTTCGGCGACGATCGAAATCGACGGGTCGTCGACGACGGCGTTGAAGTCAGTCGTCAGGTCGACGGCGCCGGCCTCTGCGCCGAGCGCCGCCGTGGCCTTGGCGGGGTTGCGCACGGCGATGCGCGCCACCTCGATGCCGCGGCCCGCGCGACGTTTGATTTCTTCCTGGTTGCGGCGCAGTACCGTGAAGGTGCCGCTGCCCACCGTGCCGAAGCCCAAGAGACCTACTTTGATCGGATCCATGCAGCGTGTGTTCGTCTAGATATGTGAAAGGGAATGCGTTTTTGCGCGCGGCTCAGTGGCGAAATCAGTGGCGAGATCAGTTGCCGTGCCGCTGGCGATAGCCGTCGAGGAAGCGCGCAATGCGGTTGATCGAATCGGTCAGGTCGTCGACGTTCGGCAGGAACACCACGCGGAAGTGATCCGGCTGCTTCCAGTTGAAGCCCGTGCCCTGGACGAGCAGCACACGCTCCTGCAGGAGCAGGTCGAGGATGAACTGCTGGTCGTCCTCGATCGGGTAGAGCTTCGGGTCGAGGCGCGGGAACATGTAGAGCGCCGCCTCGGGCTTCACGCAGGTCACGCCCGGAATGGCCGTGAGCAGGTTGTACGCAAGCTCGCGCTGCCGATAGAGTCGCCCGCCCGGCTGGATCAGCTCGTTGATGCTCTGGTAGCCGCCCAGCGCGGTCTGGATCGCATACTGGCCCGGGACGTTCGCGCACAGGCGCATCGAGGCCAGGATGCCGAGGCCTTCCGTGTAGTCCTTCGAGCGGCGGCGGTTCTCGCCCGTCATGCCCGAGAGGAACATCCAGCCCGCGCGGTAGCCGCAGGCGCGATAGCTCTTCGAGAGGCTGTTGAGCGTGACGGTGATCACGTCTTCGGAAAGCGAGCCGAGCGCCGTGTGCGTCTTGCCGTCGTAGATGATCTTGTCGTAGACCTCGTCGGCGAAGAGAATCAGGCCGTGCTCGCGCGCGATGGCCACGAGGCCGCGCAGCAGGTCGTCCGAATAAAGCGCGCCGGTGGGGTTGTTCGGGTTGATCACGACGATCGCGCGCGTGTTCGGCGTGATCTTCGAGCGGATGTCGTCGAGATCGGGCATCCACGCGTTCGACTCGTCGCAGATGTAATGCACGGGCGTGCCGCCCGAAAGGCTCACGGCCGCCGTCCAGAGCGGATAGTCGGGCGCGGGCAGCAGCACCTCGTCGCCGTCGTTCAGCAGCGCCTGCATGGCCATCACGATCAGCTCGGAGGCGCCGTTGCCGATGTAGATGTCGTCGAGCTCGACACCCTTGACGCCCTTTTGCTGCGCGTAATGCATGATCGCCTTGCGCGCGGCGAACACGCCCTTCGAATCCGAATAGCCCGAGGAGCCCGGCAGGTTCAGGATCATGTCCTGGATGACCTCGTCGGGCGCGTCGAAACCGAATGGCGCGAGATTGCCGATGTTCAGCTTGATGATGCGGTGGCCTTCTTCTTCGAGGCGCTTCGCATGCTCGAGCACCGGCCCGCGGATGTCGTAGCAGACGTTCTGCAGCTTGTTGGATTTGAGAATCGGTTTCACGGCGGGCTATCAGTCAGAAGCGAGTAAAAGGGCTGTAAAAGGGCTGGAACGGGGTTGACTGCGGGTTGACCGGGCAGCGGATGGCGCCCTGGCGGACAAGACATGCAAGGGGGCCGGCTCGGTGCCCCCCGGCTGAGCAGCGTCCCCGGCCAGGCCAGGCGCCCCCGGCAGGACACATGCCGCGCCTGATCGGGCCTGACTACGCTCTATTGTGCGGGGGCCGGCGCGCGCGACGCCACTGAAAGGGTCCTTCGCGGCCGCCCTGCAGCTTTTGGCTGCGCTCGCCCGATGCGCGGATGGCGCGCGAAGCGGTCTGCCGGCGTGGTCTGCCCGCACGCACCGCCGCTGCGGCGGCTAAAAAGTTATAATTTAGCGGATTTTGACCAACTTCCGCAATGCGCAATCGGTCAAGACGCAGGTCAAGACGCGGGTCGCGAAGCGGGTAGCGCCGGGCGCGACCGGCCAGCGTCGGCACAGGATGTGCGCCCCTTGCTTGCGCATCCGCACCGCCTTTACCCCGGAACCCCGTTTTGAAACTACACCAGGACTCCAGCGGCGCGCTGAACACCGTTACCGGTTACGGCGCCGATTACGTCGAAGTGAATCTCGAACGCCACACTGGCAGCATCATCATGATGCCCGAGTCGCCGGTCACCCCCTGGCCGGTGCAAGCGTTCGACGCCCTGACGCCCGAACTCTTCGAAATGCTGCTTCCGCTCAACCCCGAGGTGGTGGTGTTCGGCAGCGGCGAGCGCCTGCGCTTTCCGCACCCGCGCCTGACCGCGGCGCTGGCCGCGAAGCGCATCGGCGTCGAGGCGATGGACTTCAAGGCCGCCTGCCGCACCTACAACATTCTCATGGCCGAAGGCCGCCGCGTGGCGGCCGCACTCCTGATCGAAAGGTGACGCGCCTTAAGCTTGTCATCAGGTAGCGGCACGACGGCGTAGTACACTTGCGCGCCGCGTGCGATGGCGCGCCGCCGCGCGCACCAGGTGCAGACCGGGCGCCGCCGCGCCATCCGAACCTCGACCGCAACGACTGCAACAAGAACAGGCTGAAACCCATGAACGATACGCCATCGAGGCTACCGCTCAACCGCAGCGCGATCCTGCTCCTGATCCTCGCCCTCGCCGTGATCTGGTTCCTGCCGCTAGGCTGGCGCCATCTGCTGCCGAGCGACGAAGGCCGCTACGCCGAAATGGCGCGCGAAATGTTCGCCTCCGGCGACTGGATCACGCCGCGCTACAACGACTACAAGTACTTCGAGAAGCCGCCGCTGCAGACCTGGATGAACGCGCTCACGTTCGCGTGGTTCGGCATCGGCGAGTGGCAGGCGCGCCTCTATACGGCGCTCACCGGCTTCGCGGGCGTGCTGCTGATCGGCTTCACCGGCGCGCGCGTATTCAACGCCGCCACGGGCTTCTTCGCCGCGGTCGTGCTCGCCTGCGCGCCGTACTGGAACCTGATGGGCCACTTCAACACGCTCGACATGGGCCTGTCGTTCTGGATGCAGCTCACGCTGTGCGCGCTGCTGCTCGCGCAGCGCCCCAACCTGCCCAAGGCAAGCGCGCGCCTCTGGATGTGGGTGTGCTGGGCGGCCATGGCGATGGCCGTGCTCTCCAAGGGCCTGGTCGGCCTGATCCTGCCGGGCGCGGTGCTCGTGATCTACACGGGAATCTCGCGCGACTGGGCGCTCTGGAAGCGCCTCTATCTCGTGAGCGGCCTGATCGTGTTCTTCGCGATCGTTTCGCCGTGGTTCATCCTCGTGCAGCAGCGCAACCCCGAGTTCTTCAACTTCTTCTTCATCGTTCAGCAGTTCCGGCGCTATCTCACGCCGGAGCAGAACCGTCCCGGCCCGTTCTACTACTTCGTGCCGGTCATGCTGGTGGGCTTTCTGCCGTGGCTCTCGGTGAGCGTGCAGAGCGTGCGCCACGCGCTGCGCGCGCCGCGCCAGCCCAACGGCTTCTCGCCCGTCACGCTGATGCTCGTGTGGACGGTGTTCATTTTCGTGTTCTTCAGCACTTCCCACTCGAAGCTGGTCTCTTACGTCCTGCCGATCGCGCCGCCTGTCGCGCTCATCATCGGCATGTATCTGCCGCTCATGACGCGTGCGCAGTGGAACCGCCACCTCGCGGGCTACGCGCTCCTCGCCGCCGCGCTGATGGCGGGTTCGTTCGTCCTCACCCGCTTCGGCGACGCGCGCAACCCGAACGCGCTCTACCGGGAGTTCCAGGTCTGGGTGTTCGCGGCCGCCGCGGTGGCCTTCGTCGTGACCATGATCGGCCTGCGCCTGAACCGTGCGAAGCGCACGCCGGACACCGGCGCGCGCGCGCCGGCGCTCGCGCTCGGCACCGCGTGGCTGCTGCTCGCGACCATCGCCGGCACGGGCCACGACGTGTTCGGCACGCTGAGCTCGGGCGCGCCGCTCGCGCCCGCGGTGCGCGCCGCCATCGCGAAGCTGCCGCCCGACACGCCGTTCTATTCGGTCGGGGTGCTCGACCACACCATGCCGTTCTACGTGCGCCACTCGATGACGATGGTCGAGGTCACCGACGAGCTCGCCTTCGGTATTTCCGAGGAGCCGCAGAAATGGGTGCCGACCATCGCCGAATGGGAAACGCGCTGGAAGGCCGACCGCTACGCGCTCGCGCTGATTCCGGTGAAGCGCTACGAAGAGCTTGCCGCGCAGGGCCTGCCGATGCAGGTGATCGCCCGCGATGCGCGGCGCGTGATCGTCGAGAAGCCCCGGTCCTGACCGCTCCCGGGCCCCGACTGGCGCATGCGCGATAATTGGCCGGACCGCGCAGGCACGACCTGCGCGGCGCGGCCCAGCCCCCGCCCCAACCCGATAACCCGTTGAACCACCCTTTCCGATGAATCCGATTTCCCTGATCTGCATCCTCGCCGGCGTCGGCCTCAATGCCTGCGCGCAACTGTTGCTGAAGGCCGGTGTCAATGCCGTTGGACACTTCGAATTCAGCCGTGCGAACATCCTGCCCATTGGCTGGAAGCTTGCGACGCAAGTGCCGATTCTCGGCGGCCTCACCTGCTACGTGTTCAGCGTGGTCGTGTGGATCGTCGGGCTCTCGCGCGTGGACGTCTCGATCGCCTACCCGATGCTCTCGCTCGGCTACGTGGTCAACGCGTTCGCGGCGTGGTATCTGTTCGGCGAGGTAATGAGCGTGCAGCGGCTCGTCGGCATCGGCATCATCCTGATTGGCGTGTTCGTGCTGGCGCGCAGCTAGAACGCCGCGGCGCCCCCCGTTCCCGCACTTGTCGCGCAGCATGCCGCGCCCCATATAAGCGATTCGTAAGACGTCTTGCAATCTCTGTGTTGCGACTTCTTCCGCCTGGCCCCACTTTCTGACGAGCAAAGACTCAAACACCCATGTCCCAGTCATCCTCGCAGTCGTCTCTTCCGTTCCTGCCGTTCGTGCGCCCCGAAATCGACGAGGAAACCATCCAGGGCGTCGTCGATGTGCTGCGCTCAGGCTGGATCACGACCGGCCCGCAGAACCAGGCGTTCGAGGCCGCGCTCTCCGAATATTGCGGCGGCCGGCCCGTGCGCACCTTCAACTCGGGCACGGCCACGCTCGAAATCGGCTTGCGCATTGCCGGCGTCG
>DATBXG010000861.1:0-3723 GCA_036514415.1 Paraburkholderia sp. | reverse complement strand
CCGCCGCGAGGGCAGCGTGGTACGGCCGCCAGTAACGCGCGACCCGCCCGGCGCGCTGCGCCTCGTCGGGCGCGCTTGCCGGCCGGTAGAGCGGCTCGCCGCGAAAAGTCTCGCCAGGGCACAGCCCCGTCGTCGTCTGGCCGGGATAAAGGCTTTCGTCGCCGGGCGGGCGGTTCAGATCGATGACGTAGCGCGAGACCCGCGCGCCAATCACCGTCGCGCCCATCTCGCGCGCGAATGCGTAGAGACGGTCCAGATGCCAGTCGGTGTCCGCCAGCGTGAGCGCCGCTTCCGTATAGAGCGGGCGCAGCGCCTCGGGAATGTGCGAGCCCAGATGCGGAATCGAGACCACCAGCGGCGCCTCGCCACGCTCCATCGTGAATAGTTCGTTCATCGGTCCTCTCTCCGTCTAGCGGCCCCGTTGTGCAGCGCCTCACTGCAGAGCGTCGGGCGGCATCTGCGGCAACGCGCGGGCCAGCGCCGGCTGGATCGATCCATCCAGCACCCGGCGCGTCAGCGTCACCATCTCGCGCGCAAACGCCTCCCACTCGCCCTGCCGGTGCAGCAGGAAGAAATCGCGCCGGCCAAGGCGCCCCGCGGGCAGCGGCAGCACCGCGATCTCCGGCAGATAGTGCCGCGCCTGCCACAGGCACAGCGGCGTCGATATCGCAAATCCCAGACGTGCCGCGACGAGGCTCAGCAGCGGATCGGTCGCGTCGAATTCATAGCGCCGCGGACTGTTGATGCCCAGGTGCCGTGCGTAGCGCTCAACCTGCTGGCCAATCACCGAGCGCGCCGTGTAGCGGATCATCGGCATCTCCAGCGCGAGCGCTCGCCAGTCCGCATTGCGGTGCTCCGCGAGCCAGCTGCGCGAGACGACCGCGACGAACGCCTCCGAAAAGAGCGGTATTTCCACGATGCGCGCATCGTTGAGCGTCGTCTGCGTGCAGACGGCGAGATCGAGCTCGCGATCGTGCAACTGCTTGCTCAGGCCGGGCGTCAGTCCCGACCAGAGCGATATCTGCCGCGCCGAGCCGGCCACCGCGCGAATGAGCTCGGGGCCAACGGTCGCCGCGAACGAATCGACACAACCGAGGCGCACCGGCAGCATGCCCGCATGCGACGCATCGCCGATACGCGTGCTCACCATCTGCGCGTGCTCCAGCAGCGCCCCCGCCAGTTCGAGCAGCGCGCGGCCCGCAACGTTCGGGCGCGGCGGCCGGCTCTCGCGGTCGAAGAGCGTGATGCCCTGGTCGCGTTCGAGCCCGGCAATCGCCTGACTCACCGCACTCTGGCTGACACCCAGCTGCTTTGCCGCGCCCGTCATCGAGCCGGTTTCACACACGGCCAGAAAGGCCTGCAATGCGTTCAGATCGATAGGCGCCTGCGTACGTCTCATGATCGCTCCGTGGATGGCCTGCGCAATTGCCCTGCAGCCGCCGGCGACACACTGGAATGCATGATGCCGCGCCCGGTGCCGTGCGCACACTGGATGAGCATTTGCGCTCACTGACCATAAGTTTGCCTAATACAAAAAAGCGGGGCAGCCCGTATTCCTAAAATCCGCTCCATCGTCTAGCTACGGGGGCTTCATGAGCCACTATGACTTTGTCGTGATCGGCGCCGGTGTGATCGGCACGTCCGTCGCCCATCATCTCGCTGCGCTGGGCGCAGAGCGCGTCCTGGTCGTCGATCAGGGCACGATCGGCGCCGGCACGACCTCGCAGTCGTCCGGACTCTTGCGCACCCACTATTCGGTGCGCCAGAACGTCGAGCTCGCGCGCTCGTCGTGGTGGGCGTTCAACAACTTCGCCGACTATCTGGAAGACGCCGAGGCGTCGTGCGGCCTCGTCAAGTGCGGCTACATGATCTGCTCGCCCGAAGGCGACAAGCTCGACCCGCTCGCCGCAGCGCTGCGCGCGCAACAGGACATGGGCATCGAGGTCGAGCTGCTGGATCGCAAGGAGGCCGAGGCGCGCATGCCCATCGCCGCTTTCGACGACGCGGCGCTGATCGGCTTCGAGCCCGAAGCCGGCTTTGCCGACGCCTACCTCGTCGCCACGAGCTTCGCGCGTTCGGCGCGGCGCCGCGGCGTGAAGATCGCCGAGGGCGTGCGCGTGACCGGGCTCATCCGCGAAGGCCGTCGCGTAGTGGGGGTGGAAACCACGGCGGGCACCCATGGCTGCGGCACGCTCATCAGCACCCAGAACATCTGGACGCCCGAACTGGCCCAATGGATCGGCGTGCCGCTGCCGGTGAAGCCCGAGCGCCACACCGTGCTCGCACTCGAATGCGAAGCGGCACCCTATACGTTCGCCATGCCCGCGTTCAAGGATCTCGGCTCCCCGGGGATGCTCTATTTCCGCAGCTACGGCGGCAGCCAGATGCTCGTCTCCGAGGGCATCGTGGGCGAGACGCTCAACGCGCCCGAGACCGAACAGGGCGATATCTCGCTCGACTACGTCGCCGAAGTGGGCGCCCAGGTCGCCGGGCGCTTTCCCGCCTACGACACAGCGGGCCTTGCCTCCTCGTGGACCGGGGTGTACGACGTCACGCCCGACTGGAATCCGGTGCTCGGAAGCGTCGCCGACGTCGAAGGCCTGACGGTCGGCTTCGGCTTCTCGGGCCATGGATTCAAGCTGTCGCCCGGCATCGGCAAGCTGCTCGCGCAACATGCGCTCGGCCTGCCCACCGACGTTTCGCTCGAACCGTATGCACTCGACCGCTTCGCGAGCGGCGCGCTGCTGACCGGTAAATACGGCCTCGGCGCGGTCTCGTGAGGCTGCTGCACAGACCAACAGGAGAACACCGATGAGTATCCGCATTCTGGTGCCCGTCAAGCGTGTGGTGGACCCCAACGTGCGCGTGCGGGTGAGCGCCACGGGCGCGATCGACACGACGGGCCTGAAGATGTCGCTGAACCCCTTCGACGAGTGCGCGCTCGAAAAGGCGCTCCAGTTGAGGGAATCCGGCGTCGCCTCGCACGTCACGGTGCTGACGTGCGGGCTGCCCGCCCATCAGGACGTGCTGCGCACCGCGCTCGCGATGGGCGCGGACGACGCCGTGCTCATCGACACGGGCCCCGCGACGCCGGCGCTCGATTCATTCGCCATTGCGCGCCTCGTCGCGGCGCATATGAAGGACGCTGATTACGGGCTCGTGCTGTGCGGCAAGCAGGCCATCGACGGCGACGTGGGCGGCGTGGCGGCCATGCTCGCCGCACTGCTCGGCTGGCCGCAGGCGCTCAATGCGGGCGCGCTGGACGTCATGGACGGCGGCTGGCGCGTGAGCTGCGGCGAGGACGCGGGCATTGCCAACTGGCAGATCGACGGCCCGGCGGTGATCAGCGCCGATCTGCGTCTTGCGGAACCGCGCCGCGTCACGCTGCCGAGCATCGTGAAGGCGAAGCAAAAGCCGCTCGTCACGCACGAGGCCGCTGCGCTCGGTGTCGCGCTCGCGGCGCAAAGCCGCGTGGTGGCGCTCAGCGACCCGCCCGGGCGCGCACCGGGCATCCAGGTGACAAGCGTGGACGCGCTGCTTCAGACGCTCGCCGGCCAGCGCGTTTTCGAAGCCGTGGGAGCGTGCTCATGAGAACCCTGGTAGTGGCCGAAGGCGATTTCGGCGCGATATCCGACGTGACGCTGCGCGTTGTGGGCGCGGCCCGACAGTCCGGGCAACCCGTCGATCTGCTGGTGTTCGACGCGACGACAGCTGGCGCGGCCG
>DATBXG010000860.1:0-4535 GCA_036514415.1 Paraburkholderia sp. | reverse complement strand
GCGAACACGGCGCCTGCCAAGGCAGATGCCGTCGCCGTCGCGCGGCTGCGCCATGCGGGCGCGGTGCTCGTGGGCCGCACCAACATGAGCGAGTTCGCGTTTTCGGGGCTCGGGTTGAATCCGCATTACGGCACACCGCTCTCGCCGTACCACCGCGGCGTGGCGGGCGATGCGCGGGTGGCGGGCGGCTCCTCGTCGGGCGCCGCGGCCTCGGTCGCGGACGGCATGGCCGCCGTCGCGCTAGGCACCGACACCGGCGGCTCCATCCGCATCCCGGCCGCGTTCTGCGGCCTCACGGGTTTCAAGCCCACGGCCGCACGCATCCCGAAAACAGGCGGCGTGCCGCTCTCCACCACGCTCGACGCGTTCGGCCCGATCGGCAACACCGTGGCGTGCTGCGCGCTCGTGGACCGCCTGCTCGCCGGGCTCGAGCCGCGCGTCCCCGCCGCACGCCACCTCGAAGGCGTGCGCCTTGGCGTGCTGACCAACTACGTCACGGACGGCATCGACCCCGACGTCGCCGAGACGATCGATACGGCGCTCAAGCACCTCGACGCCGCCGGCGCGATCGTGAGCGAAGTCCGCTTTGCCGCCTTTGAGCGCTTCGCCGACATCAACCGGATCGGCTTTTCGCCGATGGAAGCGTATGCGTGGCACCGCGAGCTGATTGCGAAGCATCGTGACCAGTACGACCCTCGCGTGCTGGTGCGCATCCTGAAGGGCGAGCCGGCCACCGCCGCCGACTACCTCGACCTGATCGCCGCCCGCGCCGCCGTGATGGAAGAGGCTCAGGCCACGCTCTGGTCGCGCTTCGACGCCGTGATCGCGCCGACCGTGCCGATCGCGCCGCCGCCCGTCGCCCCGCTCGTCGCCGACGACGACGTCTTCGCACGCACCAACGCCCTCGTGCTGCGCAACCCGAGCGCGTTCAACTTCCTCGACGCCTGCGCGCTCTCGCTGCCGTGCCACCACTACGGCGCGGCGCCCGTCGGGCTGATGCTCGCCGCTGCGCCCTGGGCCGACGAAGCGCTGCTCGCCATCGGCCGTGGCGTCGAGGCGGTGCTCGCACCGCTGCGCTGACGTGCGCGTGAGCCGCACAGCCAACCTCTGCGCGCGAGCAAGGACACGTCCACGCCGCGCGCCACCTTCGCGCTAGAATCCCGTCACGCCGTCGCAGCCGCTTTCGCGCTGCGCCAGACAACCCGAACGAACGAGCCACATGAACGACGATAACGCGCTGTTGCGCCGCGAGCGCCGCCTCCTGGTCCTCCTTGGCGTGATCTGCCTCGCGCTGCTGGGCGGCGCCCTTTACTTCCAGTATGCCGAGCACCAGGACCCCTGCCCGCTGTGTATCCTGGGACGCTACTTCCTCATTCTGATCGCGGTCTTCGCCTTCCTCGGCGCGCGCATGACAAGCTGGCGCGGCGTGCGCGTGCTCGAAGCACTCGTGGCGCTCTCGGCGTTCGGCGGCGTGCTCGCGGCCGCGCGGCTCGTCTGGGTGCAGGCGTTCCCGAACTTCAGCTGCGGCTTCGATACGCTGCAGCCCATCGTCGACGGCTTGCCGTTCGCGCACTGGCTGCCGGGCGTGTTCAAGGTGCAGGGCCTCTGCGAAACGACCTATCCGCCGACGCTCGGCCTGACCGTGCCCGTGTGGTCGCTGCTCGCGTTCGTGATCGCGTTTCTCGCGGTGATTCTGAGCCTGTGGCGCAACCGGCGCCGCCAGGTGTCGTGGCCCGGCATCCGCCGCTGAACGACTGACGGGAGCGGCGCAAGTGCGCCGCTCGTCACCGCCTTCCCCCTTCCCGCTTCATCCTCCACCCATCCTGCTGAGGGCGCCCCCCCGCCAGGTCGACTTGCGCGCCAGCCCTGCACGGCTCCCTCGCTTCACGCACGACATCCGCACGGCCACGACCATCCAGGCATGAACGCCGCGCCGCGTTGCTGCGCCGAGCGAGGCGCAACACTACGCGGTCATGGTCCAGGTCACATAACCCCCATCTTGCGGGGGAAATACTTTCCCGACACGAGCAGTGCTATCTTCGGAACTGGATGGCGATCTACGTGCGCGAGGCCGGCTTTGGCGCGCCCCTCTCGTAACGCGCGCCTGATCCGCAATGTCCCCGGGTTCACCATGACAACGCAAACCATCCGCTTCCTCCACCGAGGCACCGTGCACGAAGTGCGCGACCTGCCTCCCACGCGCACCGTGCTACAGCACCTGCGCGAGGATCTGCGTGCCTGCGGCACCAAGGAAGGCTGCGCGGAAGGCGACTGCGGCGCCTGCACCGTCGTCGTCGGCGAACTCGATGGCGAAGGCCGTCTCGCCCTCAAGGCCGTCAACGCCTGCATCCAGTTCCTGCCCACCCTCGACGGCCGCGCCCTCTATACCGTGGAAGACCTGCGCCAGCCAGATGGCGCGCTGCACCCCGTCCAGCAGGCGATGGTCGATTGCCACGGCTCGCAGTGCGGCTTCTGCACGCCGGGCTTCGTGATGTCCTTGTGGGCGCTCTACGAGAACCAGCCCGCTGGGGCGGGCCTGCCGGGCCGCGACGAGATCGACCAGGCGCTCTCCGGCAACCTGTGCCGCTGCACCGGCTACCGGCCGATCATCGAAGCCGCCCTGCGCATGTTCGACGAAACCTGCCATCCACGCGTGGCGCTCGATCGCGCGGGCGTCGAAGCGCAACTGCGCGCGTTGCAGCGCCCCGGCACCTTCGAGTATCGCGGCCCCGACGTGCGCGGCGCCGCGCATGGCGAAAGCACGTTCTTCGCGCCGCGCACGCTCGAAGCCTTCGCTGCCCTGCGCGCCTCGCACCCCGAGGCGCGCGTGCTCGCGGGCAGCACCGATGTCGGCCTGTGGGTCACGAAGCAGTTCCGCGATCTGGGCGAACTCATCTACACGGGCAACGTCGCGGAACTGAGGGCGATCGCTCGCGACGCCCAGGCACTCACGATAGGCACGGCCGTGCCGCTCGAAGAAGCCTACGCGGCGCTCGCCATCGACTACCCCGAACTCGCGGAACTGTGGGCGCGCTTCGCCTCGCTGCCCATCCGCAACGCGGGCACGCTGGGCGGCAACGTTGCGAACGGTTCGCCGATCGGCGATTCGATGCCCGCATTGCTCGCGCTCGACGCCACGCTCGTGCTGCGCCGCGCGGCGCGCGTGCGCACGCTGCCGCTCGCGGCGTTCTACACGGGCTATCAGAAGAACGCGCTCGAAGCCGGCGAGTTCATCGAGGCGATCCGCGTACCGCGCCCCTCGCCGACGCTGCGTTTTCGCACCTACAAGATCGCGAAGCGCTACGACCAGGATATCTCGGCCGTGTGCGCAGCGTTTGCGCTCGACGTGCACGACGACGGCACGATCGCGAACGCGCGCATCGCCTGCGGCGGCATGGCCGCGATCCCGCAGCGCGCCACGCACGCCGAGGCGCTCCTCACCGGCGCACGTTGGGACGAACGCAGCGCGCAGCGCGCGATGGATGCGCTCGCCAGCGACTATCAGCCGCTCACGGATATGCGCGCGAGCAGCGCGTATCGCCTGAAGGTCGCGCGCAACCTGCTGTGGCGCTGCTGGCTCGAAACGCGCGACGATGCGCCTCTCGCACTGTGCGACGTCAACGCGTTCGCCTTCGCCGACGACGGCGACGCAGGCGACGGCGAAACGGCAGCCGCCGGAGTCACGCCATGAACGACCAGGCCGAACCGCTTGTCATGCGCCCGGAGCACGGCAATGCGCACGACGATGAGCCTGCCCACGAACGCGCGCTCGGCGCGCCGCTGCCGCACGAATCGGCAGAGGCGCACGTCAGCGGCGAGGCGCGCTACACCGACGATATCCCCGAGCTGCACGGCACCGTGCACGCGGCGCTCGGCCTCTCGCGCCATGCGCACGCGCGCATCGTCGCGCTCGATCTCGAGCGCGTGCGTTCGTCGCCGGGCGTGCTGGCCGTCCTCACCGCCGCCGACATCCCCGGCGCAAACGACTGCGGGCCGGTCGTGCACGACGATCCGGTGCTGGCCAGCGACGTGGTGCAGTACCTCGGCCAGCCCGTGTTCGCGGTGATCGCCACGAGCCACGAACTCGCGCGCCGTGCCGCGGCACTCGCGGCAAGCGAGGACGTCGTGGGCTACGAGCCGCTGGAGCCGGTGCTCACCATCGACGAGGCGCGCAAGCGTCAGCACTACGTGCTGGCGCCGCTGCGTCTCGTGCGCGGCTCGCCCGTCGAACGCATCGCCGCGGCGCCGCATCGCCTTGCGGGCACGTTCGCCGTGGGCGGCCAGGAGCAGTTCTACCTGGAAGGCCAGGTGGCCTATGCGCTGCCGCAGGAACAGACGGGCATGCTCGTCTACAGCTCGACGCAGCACCCGAGCGAGATGCAGCAGGTCATCGCGCATCTGCTCGGCTGGCCCGCGCACTGTGTGAGCTGCGAATGCCGGCGCATGGGCGGCGGTTTCGGCGGCAAGGAATCGCAGTCGGCGCTGTTCGCCTGCGTCGCCGCGCTCGCGGCGCACAAGCTGCAGCGCCCGGTGAA
>DATBXG010000859.1:0-9066 GCA_036514415.1 Paraburkholderia sp. | reverse complement strand
CCGCGCGCTCGGCGGCTACGAGGAGCGGCTTTCACACGGCGGCGCAGAGGAGCTTGCCGCGCTCGACATGCTGTCGGCCGGCCACCAGATCGTCTATTGCGAGCAGGCGCTCGCGCATCGCGAACCGCTTTACCGCTGGTTCACGCGCGCGCAGCAATGCGCGCTCGCGCGCAATGCCGCCTGGGTGGCATGGATGCGCCTGCCCGCACGCGACGCGATCGCCGCCACCGGCCGCGCGCTCGCCGTGTTCGCGCGCCAGCGCTCGCTCGGGCCAGCAGGTGTGGCGCTGCTGCGCGGCGCGTTCTGGACATTGCGAGCGCGCCGCGTGGTGCCGCGGCACGTCGTGCTGCTCACGCGCCAGGTGCGCCGCGCGGAACGCCACGTGCGCGCAGGCATTCCGGCAATGGCCGAAAAGTACGACCGCTCAGGGCAGCGCGCATGGTAAGCCGCGGCGCCTGTCGCACGCGGGCGTCCATTCAGGAGGCCAGAGCCTGATACCGAGGTGAACAGGCCCTATGACGGACCCCAGGACCATGACGACGCCCGACTCCGGCATCGCCCCGCACAGCACTGCACCCGAAGGCCATAGCGAACGCCGCTTCGAGGCGCTTGTCGAGCCGATCGAGGACTACGCGATCTTCCTGCTCGACACGCGCGGCTACATCGCGAGCTGGAATCGCGGCGCGGCCCGCATCAAGGGCTATGAGGCGCACGAAATCATCGGCCAGCATTTCTCGCGCTTCTATACCGACGAAGCCAGGGCGCGCCGCTGGCCCGATCACGAGCTGGAGCAGGCCGCGCTGCACGGCCGCTTCAACGATGAAGGCTGGCGCGTGCGCAAGGACGGCACGATGTTCTGGGCCAACGTCGTCATCACCGCGCTGCGCGAGCGCGACGGATCGCTTGCGGGCTTCGCCAAGGTCACGCGCGACCTCACCGCCGAGCGCCGCCAGGTCGAGGCGCTGCGCCTCTCCGAAGAACGCTTTCGCCTGCTCGTGGAAAGCGTGAGCGACTACGCGATCTTCATGCTCGACCCGCAGGGGTTCGTGGTGAGCTGGAACACCGGCGCGACCAACCTCAAGGGCTATCGCCCGGCCGAGATCGTCGGCCAGCATTTTTCCGTGTTCTATCCGCCCGAGGAAATCATCGCCGGCCAGCCCGAGCGCGAGCTGCGCCGCGCGAAGGACCTGGGCCGCGTCGAGACCGAAGGCTGGCGCGTGCGCAAGGACGGCTCGATGTTCTGGGCCAACGTCACGCTCACCGCGGTGCACGACAGCAGCGGCCGGCTCACCGGCTTCGCGAAGGTCACGCGCGACATGACCGAAAGCCGCCGCACCGACGAGCTGGAGCATTCGAGCGAGCAGATGAAGCAGTTCCTCGCGATGCTCGCGCACGAACTGCGCAACCCGCTCGCGCCCGTGCGCAACGCCGTGGCCACGATGCGCCTCGCGAATGCGCCGAGCAACGAAATCGAGCGGGCGCGCGAAATAATCGACCGCCAGATCGCGCATCTCACGCGGCTCGTGGACGACCTGCTCGATGTCGGGCGCATCACGTCCGGCAAGATCGAGTTGCGCGAGGCGCCGCTCGACCTGCGCGAAGTGGTCGCGCACGCCATCGACGCCGCGCAGCCGTTCACCTCATCGCGCGGCCAGCACGTGGACGTGCAGATGCCCGACGAGACGCTCATCATGACGGGCGACCACACGCGCCTCGTGCAGGTGCTGCAGAACCTGCTGCACAACGCCTCGAAATTCTCGCCCGACGACAGCCACATCGTCGTGGACGTGCGCCCCTCCGCGCGCGCCGTGCAGATCCAGGTGCGCGACGAAGGCCGCGGGCTGCGGCCGGGCACCTACGAGTCGATCTTCGGCCTCTTCAGCCAGGACCGCTCGATGCCCGGGCCCACGGAAAACGGGCTCGGCATCGGCCTCATGCTGTGCCGCTCGCTCGTCGAGCTGCATGGCGGCACCATTTCCGCCAGGAGCGACGGGCCCGGCAAGGGCAGCACGTTCACGATCCGCCTGCCGTACGCGCGCGAGACCGTGCATGCCGCGCATCAGCCGCCGTTCACCCCCGGCACGGCCGAGCCTGCCGCGCGGGCCGAGGCCGGCGTGCCGCCGCTGCGCGTGCTCGTGGTGGACGACAACCGCGACTCGGCCGACAGCCTCGCCACGCTGCTCGAACTCAAGGGGCACGACGTACGCGTGGCGTATAGCGCCGCGCAGGCGCGCAAGGAAGTGGACGGCTTCACGCCCGACGCCGCGCTCATCGACATCGCCATGCCCGATATCGACGGCTACGCAACGCTGCGCGCCCTGCGCGCGCTGCCCCCGCTCTCGCACACCCTGTTCGCGGCGATGACGGGTTTCGGCCAGACCGCCGACATCGAACTCACGCGCCAGGCCGGCTTCGAAATGCACCTCGTGAAGCCCGTGGATGTCACGCTGTTCGACGAGGTGCTCGCCCTCGCGGCAGCAAGACAAAGGCGCCAGAACGCCTGAGGCGCCTCACGTCGCCCGACGTCGATTTACGGCGCGATCGGCACGAACGGCCGGTATTCGACCTTGGGCCCGCGCACGACGATGGCCGTCGATTCCGGCACCTCGGCCCAGACCTCGGGCCTGTCTCCCAGCGGCTCGGAAACGAGCAGATACGCGTCGTCGCCCGCCGCCGCGATTTGCGGATCGTCGGGATACAGCTCCCGCAGATGACTAAACGCGGTCGTGTGAAAGAGCGAGCGCGAATTGCGCTCGCTCGAATAGCGCGCGGCGACGATCTGTTCGCCGTCGCACGCGCAGATGGTCATATTGAGCGCCGGCTCGATGCCGTGCCTTTTCGCCGTGGCCTCGACAAAACCCGCCATGCGTTCGAGCGCGGCGACGGGGTCGATTTCGAGGCCGAACGTCATCGCCAGATAGAACATCGTTTCGGAATCCGTCGAACCTTCGAGCGCGCTGAAGCGCTCCGGATCGATCGCCACGAGCAGGTCGCGCCGCATGAGCGGGTAGCTGCGAATGAGCCCGTTGTGCGCGAAGATCCAGCGCCGGTGGCGGAACGGATGGCAGTTCGTCTCCTGCACCGGCGTGTCGGTGGCCGACCGGATATGCGCGATGAACATGGGCGCGCGAACTGCGCGTGCAAGCTCGCGCAGGTTGCGGTCGTTCCAGGCCGGATGCACGCTGCGGTAGCGATAGGGAATGTCGTGCGGATGCTGGAACCAGCCCATCCCGAAGCCATCGCCGTTCGTGGTGGTCGCGCCTTTGGTCGAATGCAGGCTCTGATCGATCAACGAATGGCGTGCGTGAAACAGCACGGTTTCGAGTTGCACGGGGTTCCCGGAATAAGCAAGCCAGCGGCACATGATGGTCTCCTTCGGTAAAACGCTTGTGTGAGTCGGCCCGCTTCATGTCCCGCTTCGTGCCCCGCTACTTCGCGGCGCGCAGGTCGGCGATCGGCGTGAGAAAGCCGTTCAGGCCAGTGAGGATGATCTGCACCCCGATGCACAGCAGCAGAAACGAGGAAACGCGCATGGCCACGCGCGTGCCTTCCACACCGAGGTACTGCGAAAGCCGCGCGGCGCGGCTGTACACGTAATAGATCACGAGCATGACGAGCGTGGAGATCACGATCGACGCGACGCTCGACAGCAGCCAGTCCGAAAGCTTGTGCGTGCGGTTGGCGTTCAGCGCGATGGCCGTGGCGATCGAGCCGGGGCCGGTGGTGAGCGGAATCGTCAGCGGAAAGAAGGCCCTGCCCGCAACCGAACTCGGGCTCACGGGCTTGACCGGATGATCGACTGGCGCCGGCTCGGGCTCGGGCGCGTTGAGCATCTGCCAGCCCGCCACGGCCACCGCGAGGCCGCCGCCAATACGCAGCGCTTCCATGGAAATGCCGAAGAAATGCAGGATGGGCGTGCCGACGAAAAACGCCCCGACCAGCACGAAGAACGCGTTGATCGCCACGCGCTTGGCGACGAGGCGCCGCTCTTCGTCGGTCAGCGTTGCGGTGCGATCGAGAAAAACAAAAGCACCGCTGAAGGGGTTGATGATGCTGATGAGTCCGATGAAACCGAACAGGATGTCTGAAATGAGGCTCTCGATCATGGAGTCGATCCGAAAAGGGCATGCGCAAACCGCAGCGCCGGGCTGCGAGAAGTGTAGCCGGATCGGCGTTCGACGTGCCCGGTCTATGTCGCCGGGGCCCGAAAAAATGGCGCGTTGCACCAATACTTTCAGCGACCTTCGGCCCCCGCCTTCAGTAATTTTGGCAGCTTTACGGGGCGCGTTCGCAAGGGTAGTGTGGATTGCCTCGCACCCAGGCGCGACGTTTCTTTTCTTCTCATAACAAAGAGGAGTTGCCATGTCACTGAGGTTGCTCGCTGCCTTGCCCTTTATCGGCATCCTGCTAGGGGTGCCGTTCGTCAATCGCACCGAGCCGCTCGTGCTCGGCATGCCGCTCGTGCTGGCGTGGATCGTCATGTGGGTCGTGCTGGCCGCGGCGATCATGGGGCTCGTCTACCGGCTCGATCCGGCCAACCGGCTTTCGGGCGAGGCGGACGCGGAGGTGCGGTCATGAGCGCCCTCATCATCATCGCGGCGATCACGCTCGTCGCGCTCTACCTCGGCATGCGCGCCCGCCGCGGGCACGACATGAATCTCGAGCAGTGGGCCGTGGGCGGCCGCAGCTTCGGCACCGCGTTCGTGTTCCTGCTGATGGCGGGCGAGATCTACACGACGTTCACGTTCCTCGGTGGCAGCGGCTTCGCCTATGGCAAGGGCGCGCCCGTCTATTACATTCTTGCCTACGGCACGCTTGCGTACATCATCTCGTACTGGATGCTGCCGCCCGTGTGGCGCTTCGCCAAGCAGCATAGGCTCGTTTCGCAGCCGCACTTCTTCGCGCGCAAGTATCAGAGCCCCGCGCTGGGCGTGCTGGTGGCGTGCGTGGGCGTGCTCGCGCTCGTGCCGTATCTCGTGCTGCAACTGAAGGGCCTCGGCATCATCGTGACGACGGCCTCGTATGGCGCGATCTCCTCCACGGCGGCCATCTGGATCGGCGCGGCCGTGGTCACGTCCTACGTGATCGTCTCCGGCGTGCGCGGCTGCGCGTGGAACTCGGTCGTCAAGGACACGATGATTCTCGCCATCGCCGTGTACCTCGGCGTCTATCTGCCGATTCACCACTACGGCAGCCTGAGCGAGATGTTCCGCGCCATCGACGCGGCCAAGCCCGGCTTCCTCACCTTCCCGGCGCGCGGCCAGAGCGTGACGTGGTTCCAGTCCACCGTGCTGCTCACGGCGCTCGGCTTCTTCATGTGGCCGCATACGTTCATGTCGGTCTATACCGCGAGAGAGGAGCGCATCTTCCGCCGCAACGCGATGATCCTGCCGCTCTATCAGCTCATTTTGCTGTTCGTGTTCTTCTGCGGCTTCGCGGCCGTGCTCAAGGTGCCGGGCCTCAAGGGCTCCGACATCGACCTCTCGCTCTTTCGCCTCGCGCTGCAGACGTTCGATCCGTGGTTCGTGGGCGTGATCGGCGCGGCGGGCGTCCTCACCGCGCTCGTGCCGGGCTCGATGATCCTCACCACGGCTTCGACACTGCTCGCCAACGACGTCTATCGCGGCGGCCTCGCGAAGAGCGCGGACGACGCGCAAGTCGCGAAGCTCGCGCGCTTCTTCGTGCCGGTAGTCGCGCTCGTGGCGGTAGGCTTCACGCTCAGGGGCGGCGAAACCATCGTCGCGCTGCTGCTGATGGGTTACAACTTCGTCACGCAATTGTTCCCGGCGATGGTATGCAGCCTCTCCGCGCGCAACCGCGTGACGAAGCAAGGCGCGTTCTGCGGCATCGTGGCGGGTGTGCTCGTCGTGATCGTCACGACGCTGACGCATCTGAGCGTGGCCCAGTTGATTCCATTCGCGCCCGATGCGCTCAAGGACGTCAACATCGGCTTCCTTGCGCTGTTCGTGAATGTGATCGTGCTGGCCGTGGTCAGCATGGCGACGCAGCCGCGCACGCAGGTGGATCATGAGCATGCGCGGGCGCACTAAGTAACGCTACACGCAACGAAACAGCCCGATCGGCGCAAACCGGTCGGGCTGTTTTCCTTGTTTTTTCCTTGTTACGCAGCCTTGCGTGCTTCGGCAATACGCTGCGGCGCTTCGGGCCGTGCATAGAGGCGTTCGAGATACGCCTGCAAACGCGGGAACCCCTCGAGAAGCTGCACTTCGTTGGCCCAGTCCATCAGATAGACCGTCACGCAATCGGCGACCGAGAGCCGGTTGCCGACGATGAACTGGCGACCTTCGAGATGCTTCTCGAGCACCGCGGCCATGTTCCTGAAGTCCTCCCGCGCGAGTTCGATGTCCGCCGGAAGTCGCTTGTCCGGCGGATAAAGGAACGTGTGCCGCGTGATTCGCCAGAGCGGCTGTTCGAGTTCGGTAACCGCAAACAGGGTCCAGCGATACACTTGCGCGCGCTCGTCGAGATCCGTGGGCAAGAGCCCCTTCTCAGGATACTTGTCCGCGAGATACAGAACGATTGCGGCCGATTCGGGAATCACCCGGTCGCCGTCCACCAGCACGGGCACCTTCCCCGCAGGATTGACGCGCAGGTATTCGGGCCGCCTGTGCTCGCCTTCGAGCAGATTGACCGAGACGAATTCGAAATCGGCGTCGACTTCCTTGAGGCCCCACAACGCGCGTTGCGAACGGGTGCCGGCAAATCCGTAGAGCTTCATCACGAGTCTCCAAAGGCTTAAGCGCCCGGGATCGGGAGTACCGGCATTACTTCGACGGACTCGCCCGGAAAAATCGAGAAATGCGGGTGGCTTTCAAACATCTTCGCCGCCTCTTCATGCGACGCTGCGCGTACGACCGTAAAGCCCGTTAGCGCATTGGACGCATCCACGATGCCGTTTTCGCCGATCGCCTTCGTCTTGCCGAGCGGTCCGCCAAAGTCGGTGATCGACGCCTTGTGTTTTTCCACCCATGCATGCCATGCCGCAATGCCCTCTTTTTCCCGCGCATGCCGCTGCGCTTCGGGAAGCGCCGACCACGCCTTCATACGCGCGTTGTCCTTGCTGCCGAGAAATACAGCGAGAAACAGTTTCTGATCGCTCATGTGTCCTCCGCCTGCTGGTCTGAAAACGGGAGCGACGGGATGTCGCCCATCCGGCCTTGACAGCATAGGTTGATATCAACATAATTTCAACATGGCACGCGCAAAGAAACTTCCCTTCGAAACCACGCTATTGGTGCGCGATTGCTGCCTCTGTCTGCATATGCAGCGGGCGGCGCGCAACCTTGCACGCATTTTCGACGACGTCCTGCGTCCGCTCGATCTCACGAACGGGCAGTTTTCGCTGCTGATGTCGTTGAACCGGCCGCATCCGCCCGGCATGAAAGATGTGGCGTCGCTGCTGGCCATGGACCGCACCACGCTCACGGCTGCGCTCAAGCCGCTGGAGCGGCGCGGCCTCGTGGTGATCGAGCAGGATCCGGAGGACGGGCGCAGCCGCCTCCTGAGTCTGACGCCCGAGGGCCATCAATTGCTCAGCGAGGCGTTCCCGTTATGGCAGCAAACGCATGCTGAAATCGAAAAGGACTTTGCCGAAGGCGAGGTGGACAAGCTGCGCGGTCACTTGCGCGCGCTTTCATAGCCCCTACCGCTTCGACGCCCCATACAGCGTCGAATCCGCAAACCCCTCCGCCGCGAGCACGCGGCCCACGAGAATGAGCGCCGTGCGCTCGATATCGGTGGCCAGCACCTTCTGGGCGATGTCCGCGAGCGTGCCCGTCACGCGTTCCTCGTCGGGCCAGCTCGCGCGATAGATCACCGCCACAGGGCAATCCTCGCCATAGTGCGGCCGCAATTCCTCGACGATGCGCGCGATATGACGCACGCCCAGGTGGATCGCGAGCGTCGCCTGGTGGCGCGCGAGGTCGCCTAGCTGCTCGCCTTCGGGCATCGACGTTTTCGTGGCGTAGCGCGTGAGAATGAGCGTCTGCGAGATGCCGGGCAGCGTGAGTTCGCTGCCGAGCGCCGCCGCGCATGCGGCGGTCGCGGTCACGCCGGGCACGATTTCATAAGGAATGCCGAGCATGCGCAAGCGGCGGATCTGCTCGCCGATCGCGCCATAGAGCGACGGGTCGCCCGAATGCACGCGCGCCACGTCGAGCCCCTGGGCGTGCGCATCTTCTAGCAAGGCGACGATTTCGTCCAGCGTGAGCGGCGCGGTGTCCACCACCTTGTGCGCGCGGTGGCCTTCGAGCACGGCGGGCGGCACGAGCGAACCGGCGTAAAGAATGACCGGGCAGCTGCGCACGAGGCGCTGGCCCTTCACGGTGATCAGATCCGGATCGCCCGGACCCGCGCCTATGAAAAATACCGTCATGCGTTGAAACTCCGCTGAATGTAGTTCGCAAGTGCGTCGGCCGCCTCTTGCGCCGATGCGAATTCGCGTTGCGCATCCGGCAGCGGCGGCCGCTGCATCATCACCACGGGCAAGCCCATTTCGCGCGCGACCGCGAGCTTCGCCTCGGTCGCCGCGCCGCCACTGTTCTTGCTGACCACGACATCGATACGCGCCTCGGTGAAGAGCGCGCGCTCGCCTTCGGCCGTAAACGGCCCGCGCGCGTCGATCACGCGGGCGCGAGCATGGCCGGGGTGGGCGTCGAGGCAACGAATCGTCCAGTGCTGCTGCCCGGGCACTTCGTCGAGATGCGCGAGCGGCTCGCGCCCGAGCGTGAAGAGCGGGCGCGCGAACGGCGGCAGCGCTGCGACTACGCCGGCCCAGCCGCTCACCATGCGCCAGTCGTCGCCGGGCTGCGGCTGCCATGGCGCGCGGCGCAGCGCCCAGTACGGCACGTGAGCTGCTTCGCAGGCGCGCGCCGCATTGGCGCTGATCTGCGCGGCGTAAGGATGCGTGGCGTCGAAAACGAGCGCGATTTCTTCTTCGGCGAGAAAGCGGGCGAGCCCTTGCGCCCCGCCGAAACCGCCCACGCGCACCGCGCAGGCCAGATCGGCGGGCACGCGGCCCAGGCCCGCTAGCGAGTACACGTGCTG
>DATBXG010000858.1:0-4246 GCA_036514415.1 Paraburkholderia sp. | reverse complement strand
AATGCGGGTTCGCCGGCTTTGGCGTCGAGCGTCGCCACGGCCTTGACGCGCTCGAGCGGCCACTCGCCGAGCGCGGCGAGCACCGCCGCCTCGACTTGCGCGAGCGTCACGCCGCGCCGGCAGCCAATGCCGAGCACGAGCGGCAGCACGCCGTGTGCGGCTTCGACTGGAGCGGAGGGCGAGGCGAGATTCACGGCGAGAGCGTCGATCGAAGGCGTGAGCGAACAGGCAAAACAAGCGGCAAAACAATCGTGGCCCGGCCGGTGCCGGATGCGCGCTACGATAGCACAGGCCCCAGGCCTTCCCACGCCTTCCTTGACGCGCGGACGCCCCGCGCCTACACTCGCACGCACTCTGGTGCTCGCGCGCGCGATTCAATACTGCGCGCGCAGTTAAACGGGAATCAGGGAGCCATCCCACCTCGGGTACGGCCAACCTGAACTGCACCCGCAACGGTACAACGAGCGCGGCGTTCGAACGAATGCCGCAAGCCGCTTCCATGCTTCAAGCAGTCCACGCCACTGTGCGATGCAGCCGCAAGGCCGCTCGCGCGGGAAGGCGAAGCGGCGTTTCGTCAGTCCGGATACCGGCCAGATATGTGGGATTCGCGCTGCGGGGATGCGGTGCCGGGTCCGTGATTTTCATGCGTCAGCCGGGCGTGGCCTGGTGCGTCTCTGGCCGTTCGTCCCCTGCAGGGTTGTTTGAATCGTTACGCGCGACAGCACGTCCATGGAGACGCGCGCTCTCGTAATACGACACCCGCACGATCGGCCAACGCGACGCACCATAGCCCCCCGCCGAAGGAGCACTCCATGCAAATGCGCAAGATTCCGGTCACGATCGTGACGGGCTTTCTCGGCAGCGGCAAGACCACGCTGCTGCGTCACATTCTCCAGCACGCGGGCGGCCTGCGCGTCGCGGTCATCGTCAACGAATTCGGCGAACTCGGTATCGACGGCGAAATTCTGCGGGGCTGCGGCATTGGCTGCGACGAGAACGGCAACGAGACGCAAGGCCAGCTCTACGAACTCGCGAACGGGTGCCTGTGCTGCACCGTGCAGGAAGAGTTCTTTCCGGTGATGGAGCAACTGCTCGAGCGCCGCGGCGAGATCGATCACGTGCTGATCGAAACCTCGGGGCTCGCACTGCCCAAGCCGCTCGTCCAGGCGTTCAACTGGCCGTCGATCCGCAACGCGTTCACCGTCGATGCGGTCGTCACCGTGGTGGACGGTCCCGCCGCCGCGAGCGGCCAGTTCGCCGAAGATCCGCAGGCCGTGGACGCGCAGCGCCGCGCCGACCCGAATCTCGATCACGAGTCGCCGCTCCACGAGCTGTTCGAAGACCAGCTTTCGGCCGCCGATCTCGTCATCCTCAACAAGACCGATCTGCTCGACGAGGCAGGCCAGGACGCGCTCATCGCCGAGCTGCGCGAAGAGCTGCCGCCGCAGGTGAAGATCGTGCGCGCGCAGCACGGCAAGCTCGATCTGCATACGCTGCTCGGGCTCGAATCGGCTTCCGAGGAAAGCATTCATCTGCGCCACGATCATCATGGTTCCGCCGACGATCCCGACCATCACCACGACGAATTCGATTCGGTCGTCGTGGCGGGCGCGGCGGCTTCGCGCGAGACCGTGATCGAGGCGCTGCAACAGCTCGTCGACGCGCACACGATCTATCGCGTGAAGGGTTTCGCCGCGCTGCCGGGCGCGCCCATGCGCCTCGTCGTGCAAGGCGTGGGCCGCCGCTTCGACAGCTATTTCGACCGCCGCTGGAACGCGCAGGAAAGCGCGGCGCAGCCGCTCGCGAGCCGCTTCGTGCTGATCGGCGAAGACCTCGATGGCGCGACGCTGCAGACGGCATTCGATGCGGCACTGGCGAGCGTGCAGACCGCGGGCGCGAAGTGAGCGCGGCTTCAGCGCGGATTTCACCATGATTCTTTCGAAACGCTGAGCGACACGAGGCTGCAACATGCATTTGCTGCGCACCACGCCGGGCGGTTTCGTCGACGACACGCAGGGCGTCATCCGCATCGACCAGCAGCCCGCCGAGATCGTCGTGCTCAGTTCGGCGGACACGACGCTCGCGCTGCTTGCAAGCGTCGTGCCGCGCCTGCCCGAAGGATTCCCGAGCGTGCGGCTCGCGAACGTCACGTATCTGCGCCAGCCCGCCTCGGTGGACTTCTACGTCGAGGACGTCTTGCAGCACGCGCGCGTCGTGGTGGTCGACCATCTTGGCGGCGAGACCTACTGGCCGTATGGCATCGAGCAGGTCGTGTCGCTTGCGGAACGCCGCGGGCAACTGCTCGCGATGTTTTCCGGCGACCTTCAGGAAGACCCCAATCTCATCGCGAAGAGCCGCGCCGAGCCCGAATTTTGCCGGCTGCTGTGGCGTTACCTGCGCGAAGGCGGCGCGGCCAACGCCGAGCTGTTCCTGCGCGCGCTCGCGTGGCGCGCATTCGAATGGGGCAGCGAGCCCGCGCCGCCCGTCGTGCTGCCGGCCGCCGCGCTCTATTGCCCGCAGCGCGACGTCGCGACCATCGACGAATGGCGCGCGCGTTGGCAACCCGGCGCGCCCGTCGTCGCGCTGCTGTTCTACAAGGCGCATTTGCAGGCCGCCAACACGGCTGCATTCGATGCGCTCATCACAGCGCTGATCGAACGCGGCATGAATCCGCTGCCGCTCGCGATCACGTCGCTCAAGGACACGCTGAGCCGCGACGTGCTCGACCAACTCGCGGCCGAGCACGATGTTGCGCTCGTATTGAACACAACGGCCTTCGCGGCCTCGTCGCTGGACGACCCCGAGCCGCTCGCACTGGCCGGCGACGCGCCCGTGCTTCAGGTGATCCTGAGCGGCGGCAATCGCGAAGACTGGGTGAAGGACAATCACGGTCTCAACTCGCGCGACATCGCCATGCATATCGCACTGCCCGAAGTGGACGGCCGCGTGATTACACGTGCGATCAGCTTCAAGGGGCTTGCGTATCACTGCAAGCAGACGCAGGTCGATGTCGTGCGTTATCAGCCCGATATCGAACGCGTGGCGTTCGTCGCGGAGCTTGCGCGCCGCTGGTGCCGCCTGCGCAGCCTGCGCAACGAAGAGAAAAAGCTCGCGCTCGTGCTTGCGAACTATCCGATGAGCGAAGGGCGCATCGGCAATGGCGTGGGGCTCGACACGCCGGCCTCGGTGGTCGGCATCTTGCGGATGCTGCGCGACGAAGGCTATCGCGTAGCCGACTTGCCCGAAGACGGCGACGCACTCATGCGCATCCTCACGCAGGGCGTGACCAACGATCCCGATACACGTGCGCTGCGCCCCGCGTGGCAAAGTCTGCCGCTCGACGACTATCGCGCGCGCTTCTCGCGGTTGCCCGTCGAGGCGCAGAACGCGCTGATCGCGCGCTGGGGTGCGCCTGAAGACGATCCCACGGTGCGGCGCGGCCGCTTCATGATTGCGGGCTGGCGCTGCGGCCAGGTGTTCGTGGGCATCCAGCCCTCGCGCTCGCGCGGCGACGACACCTACGCGAACTACCACGACGCCGAACTCGTGCCGCCGCACGCGTACCTCGCTTACTACTTCTGGCTGCGCGAGACGTTCGGCATCGACGCCATCGCGCACGTGGGCAAGCACGGCAACCTGGAGTGGCTGCCGGGCAAGAGCGTGGCGCTCTCCGACACCTGCTGGCCCGACATGGCGCTCGGTCCGCTGCCGCATCTCTATCCGTTCATCGTCAACGATCCGGGCGAGGGCAGCCAGGCCAAGCGCCGTGCCCAGGCCGTGATCGTCGATCACCTGATGCCTCCGCTCACGCGCGCGGAGAACTACGGCCCGCTGCAAGACCTCGAACGCCAGGTCGATGAGTATTACGAAGCATTGATGGTGGACCCGCGCCGCGCGAAACTGCTGCGCAGGACCATACTCGCGACGATCATCGAGCATCGGCTGCATGAGGAGCTGAGCGTGGCGGCGCCGCAGGATCAGGCGGGCGAGGACGAGCTGCTCACGCGCGCCGACGCCTACCTCTGCGAGCTGAAAGAAGCGCAGATACGCGACGGTCTGCATACGTTCGGCGCATCGCCGCAAGGCCAGCAGCGCAGCGATACGCTGCTCGCGCTCGGACGCTACGCGTGCGGCGACGGGCAGGGCGCGAATGCGGGCCTCATCGACGCGCTCGCGCGCGACATGCGCATCGATCATCTGCTCGATCCGGCCACTGCGGATTGGGCCGCGCCCTGGAGCGGCCCGC
>DATBXG010000857.1:0-5803 GCA_036514415.1 Paraburkholderia sp. | reverse complement strand
GATATCTCGCCCATTACCGGCCACCCGTTCACGTCCATTCCGCGCTCGCGCGAAGCCGACATCGAACTCGCGCTCGACGCCGCACACAAGGCCAAGGCCGCATGGGGCAAGACCTCGCCCACCGAGCGCGCCAACATCCTGAACCGCATCGCCGACCGGATCGAGCAGAACCTGCACAAGATCGCCGTGGCCGAGACCATCGACAACGGCAAGCCGCTGCGCGAAACGATGGCCGCCGACATCCCGCTCGCCGCCGACCACTTCCGCTACTTCGCGGGCTGCGTGCGCGCGCAGGAAGGCGGCATCTCCGAGATCGATCACGACACGGTCGCTTATCACTTCCACGAGCCGCTGGGCGTGGTCGGCCAGATCATTCCGTGGAACTTCCCGATCCTGATGGCCGCCTGGAAGCTCGCGCCCGCGCTCGCGGCCGGCAACTGCGTGGTGCTCAAGCCGGCCGAGCAGACGCCCGCTTCGTTCCTCGTGCTCACCGAGCTGATCCAGGACCTGCTGCCGCCGGGCGTGCTCAACGTGGTGAACGGCTTCGGTGTCGAAGCCGGCAAGCCGCTCGCCTCGAACAAGCGCATCGCCAAGATCGCCTTCACGGGCGAAACCACCACGGGCCGCCTCATCATGCAGTACGCGAGCCAGAACATCATTCCCGTGACGCTGGAGCTGGGCGGCAAGAGCCCGAACATCTTCTTCGCCGACGTGCTCGACCAGGACGACAGCTATTTCGACAAGGCGCTCGAAGGCTTCGCGATGTTCGCGCTCAACCAGGGCGAAGTGTGCACCTGCCCGTCGCGCGTGCTTATCGACGAGAAGATCTACGACCGCTTCATGGAGCGCGCGCTCAAGCGCGTGGCGGCGGTCCAGCAAGGCCATCCGCTCGACACGAAGACGATGATCGGCGCACAGGCCTCGCAGGAGCAACTGGAGAAGATCCTCTCGTACATCGAACTCGGCAAGCAGGAAGGCGCGCAATGCCTGATTGGCGGCGAGCGCAACCAGCTGACCGGCGAACTCGGCGACGGCTACTACGTGAAGCCCACTGTCTTCCGCGGCCACAACAAGATGCGCATCTTCCAGGAAGAGATCTTCGGGCCGGTGGTTTCGGTCACGACCTTCAAGACCGAAGAAGAAGCGCTGGAAATCGCCAACGACTCACTCTATGGCCTCGGCGCGGGCGTGTGGACGCGTGACGGTACGCGTGCCTACCGCTTTGGCCGCGCGATCCAGGCGGGCCGCGTGTGGACGAACTGCTATCACGCGTACCCGGCGCACGCGGCGTTTGGCGGCTACAAGCAGTCGGGCATCGGGCGCGAAAACCACAAGATGATGCTCGACCACTATCAGCAGACGAAGAACCTGCTCGTGAGCTACAGCGACCAGCCGCTCGGGTTCTTCTGATCGCGCTGCGTGCCCGGGGCGGCGCGCCCCGCGACGGAGTGCGCCGCTTTGTCCATCA
The DNA here is from genome assembly GCA_036514415.1 of Paraburkholderia sp. Classification (GTDB taxonomy): domain Bacteria; phylum Pseudomonadota; class Gammaproteobacteria; order Burkholderiales; family Burkholderiaceae; genus Paraburkholderia. The sequence continues at coordinate 4,335 of DATBXG010000857.1, read as the reverse complement.
CCTCCTTTGAGGAGCGTCGCGACATGGTCGAACGCGTTACCGCTACGCCGGCCGCACTCGCGCTGATCGAGCAGCTCGCGCGCGAGCATGGCCCCGTGCTCTTTCACCAGTCGGGCGGCTGCTGCGACGGCAGCGCGCCCATGTGCTTTCCTGTCGGCGAGTTCATGGTTGGCAACGCCGACGTGCAGTTGGGCGAGATCGGCGGCATGCCGTTCTACATGACGGAGGCGCAGTTTGAGTACTGGCAGCACACTCAGCTCATCATCGACGCCGTGCCAGGCAACGGCGGCATGTTTTCGCTCGAGCGACCCACGGGCCTGCGCTTTCTCACGCGCTCGCGGCTTTACGACGACGCGGAGAACGCCTGGCTCGCGGCGCATCCGGTAACGCGCGTGAGTCTGTGACGCTCGCGCGCCGTGCGCGGCATACGAAGTACGTCTCCCGGTGCGCGGTGCTATCTTGGTCCGCATGCAGCTGCGCATTCGCGTGGCCATCGCACCGGAGGCACCATCATGCAAAACCACGACGTGAAGCTCCTCACCCTCGAGCCGATGGATCTGCTCGCCGTCAGCCACGTGGGCCCGTACATGAAGATCGGCGACGCGTTCTATACGCTCGCGCAATGGCTCGGCGAGCGCAACGTGCGGACGTCGGGCGCGAAGATGGTCGGCGTCTACTACGACGATCCCAATACGGTTGAAGCATCGAAGCTGCGTTCGAAGGCGGCGCTGCATCTGGGGCAGGAAACCGACGTGGAAATCGTCTCGCCCGTAGAGAAGTTTCAGCTGCGCGGCGGCGAGCACGCGATGCTGCTGCACAAGGGGCCGTACCAGGGGCTTCAGCAAGCCTGGATGTGGTTCTACAACGAGGGGTTGAACAGGCTGGGCCGGACACCGGACTATTCGGCGCCTTCGTTCGAGGTTTATTTGAATACGCCCGATCAGGCAGCGCCGGAAGACTTGAAGACGGAGCTCTATATTCCGCTGGCTTGATGCGCGCGATTCGCAGGGTTCGCACGATGCCGCCTGGACGGTTTTCCGGCGGCATCGCCGTTTCCCATGCGAGGGTTCCAAGGTTTTTTTAACTTATGTATATGTAAACGTAGTAGTAGTTAACAAGCCCCTGGGTAATCTGTGGATAACCGCGGAAAACCATTGAGTAAACAAGGCGGTGGAAAAATCATAACCTTGCGGGTGTTAACGGGACAACGCCAGGCTGCTGCTGGCAACTTTTCCACGTTTTTTGCGCTGCCGAAGTTATCCCCGATTCGTGCACAGTGATTTCCAGGGGTTTTCCGAGGGTTATCCGCTGGGGGCTGTGGATAGCATTGCGCTGCCATCAAGGCGAAAATCCGGGCAAAAAAAAGCGCCCCGAAGGGCGCTCTTTCGCTGGCGAAAACAACGCAGTCGACGCTCGCTCAAACGTCGATATTCCCCGCCCGCAACGCATTGCTTTCGATGAACGCGCGACGCGGCTCGACGTCATCACCCATGAGCGTCGTAAAGATGCCATCGGCAGCAATCGCATCCTCGATCTGCACGCGCAGCAAACGGCGCACAGCCGGATCCATCGTCGTTTCCCACAGCTGCCCGGGGTTCATCTCGCCGAGGCCCTTATAGCGCTGCTTCGACACGTTGCGCTCGGCGTCCGCAATCAGCCACTTCATCGCGCTCTTGAAGTCGCTCACGGCCATGCTGCGCTCGCCGCGCTTGATGAACGCGTTCTTGCCGATCAAGCCCTTGAACGTATTGGCCGTGTTCACGAGCTGCTGATAGTCGGCGGTGAGCTGGAACTCTTCGTCGATGACCGACACCTTCACGTTGCCGTGATGGCGGCGCTCGACGCGCAGCGAACGCTGTTCGCGCACCTGGTCGTACATCGGCACCACGGTCACTTCGGGCTTCAAAGGATCGTCGCGCAACTGTGCTTCGAGCGCTCGCGCCGAAGCCTCGGTCGACTCTTCGCTCGCAAGATCGATCGCCACGCCATCCATGATCGCTTCGAGCGCGCGCACGTCGTACAGGCGGCTCAAACGGTCCACCACGCCGCGCGCGAGCTGGTACGAACGCGCGAGTTCACCGAGCGCATCGCCCGAGATCGGCGTCGAGCCTTCGCTCGGCACGAGTTCCGAGCCTTGCAGTGCGAGACGCAGCATGTGCGCGTTGAGATCGGCGTCGTCCTTCAGGTAGCGCTCGTCCTTGCCCGCCTTGAGCTTGTACAGCGGCGGCTGCGCGATATACACGTAGCCGCGCTCGATCATTTCCGGCATCTGGCGGTAGAAGAACGTGAGCAGCAGCGTGCGGATGTGCGCGCCGTCGACGTCAGCGTCGGTCATGATGATGATGCGGTGATAGCGCAGCTTCTCGAGGTTGTAGTCGTCCTTGCCGATGCCGCAGCCCAGCGCGGTGATCAGCGTGACGATCTGCTCGGAGGACAGCAGCTTGTCGTAGCGCGCCTTCTCGACGTTCAGCACCTTGCCGCGCAGCGGCAGGATTGCCTGGAACTTGCGGTCGCGGCCCTGCTTGGCCGAGCCGCCTGCCGAGTCACCCTCGACGATATAGACCTCCGACTTCGCCGGATCCTTCTCCTGGCAGTCCGCGAGCTTGCCCGGCAGGCCCACGCCGTCGAGCACGCCCTTGCGGCGCGTCATCTCACGCGCCTTGCGCGCGGCATCACGCGCACGCGCGGCGTCGACGATCTTGCCGCAGATGGTCTTGGCGTCGTTCGGCGTTTCCAGCAGGAACTCTTCGAGCGCCTTCGCCACGACGTCTTCCACCGGCGCACGCACTTCCGACGAAACCAGCTTGTCCTTGGTCTGCGAGCTGAACTTCGGCTCCGGCACCTTCACGGAGAGCACGCACGAAAGACCCTCGCGCATGTCGTCGCCCGAGGTTTCGACCTTGGCCTTCTTCGCGATTTCGTTGTCGGCAATGTACTTGTTGATCACGCGCGTCATGGCCGCGCGCAGACCCGTAAGGTGAGTGCCGCCGTCGCGCTGTGGAATGTTGTTCGTGAAGCACAGCACGCTTTCGTTGTAGCTGTCGTTCCACTGCATCGCCACTTCGACGCCCACGCCGTCCTTCTCGCTCTGCACGTAGAAGATGGTCGGGTGCAGCACCTGCTTCTGCTTGTTGATGTACTCGACGAAGCCCTTCACGCCGCCCCCGAAGGCGAAGTCGTCTTCCTTGCCGGTGCGCTGGTCGGTGAGGCGAATGCGCACGCCGTTGTTCAGGAACGAGAGCTCGCGAATACGCTTGGCGAGAATGTCGTAGTGATACTCGACGCTGCCGAAGATGGTCTCGTCGGCCATGAAGTGCACTTCGGTGCCACGGTTTTCGGTGTCGCCGAGCAGTTGCATCGGCGAGACCGTGTAGCCGTCGCGCTCTTCGAGCACGCGGTTCTGCGGCACGCCACGGTGAAATTCCATGAAATGCTTCTTGCCGTCGCGGCGCACCGTGAGGCGCAGGAAGCTCGAGAGCGCGTTCACGCACGACACGCCCACGCCGTGCAGACCGCCCGAGACCTTGTAGCTGTTCTGGTCGAACTTGCCGCCCGCGTGCAGCTCGGTCATCACGATTTCAGCGGCGCTGCGCTTCGGATCGTGCTTGTCGTCCATCTTCACGTCCGTGGGAATGCCGCGGCCATTGTCGGTGATCGAGATGGAGTTGTCCGCGTGAATCACGACGTGGATGTCGTTGCAGTAGCCGGCGAGGGCTTCGTCGATCGAGTTGTCCAGCACTTCGAAGACGAGGTGATGCAGACCGGTGCCGTCCGACGTGTCGCCGATGTACATCCCGGGCCGCTTGCGCACTGCCTCCAGACCTTCGAGGATCTGGATCGACGAGGCGCCGTAGCTGTTGTCGGGTTGCGAGTTGTTCGTATCAGTCATGGATTTTTCCGGTTCTGCGTACTGCCTGTGTTGCTGCTCTAGACTTTTTCAAAAAGCCATAAAAACGCCAAAGGGGCGCAGCGCCCCCTGGTGTTCTTCTTCTGTCGCGCTTTTTAGATGCGCATCGGCATCACCACGTACTTGAATTCCTCGTTCTCGGGAATCGTGATGAGCGCGCTGGAGCTGGCGTCGCCGAGGCTCACTTCCAGCGTGTCGACCTTCAGGTTCGCGAGTACGTCGAGCAGATACGTGACGTTGAACCCGATGTCGATGGTGTCGCCCTGGTAGGCGATTTCCAGCTCTTCCTGCGCCTCTTCCTGGTCGGCGTTGGTCGACATGATCTTGAGCTGGCCCGGCTCGATGATGCAGCGCACGCCCTTGAACTTGTCGGACGTGAGAATCGCCGCGCGTTGCAGCGAGCGTTGCAGTTCTTCGCGGCCGATCTG
>DATBXG010000856.1:0-11856 GCA_036514415.1 Paraburkholderia sp. | reverse complement strand
AACAGGTCGCGCACGGACGTGTCGCCGCTCGCGTCATGTTTCGAAACGCGCGCGAGATTGCGATACGTGAGCGTGAAATCGGCACGGTTGGCATGCATGATTTCAAACAGCTTGTTCGCGAGTGCGTCGTCGCCTTCGCGCGCGTGCTCGAGGCCGAGCTTCGCGCGCATGCGCGCTTCGAGCGCTGGCGCAAAGTGCCGCTTGAAGCGTTCGAGCACGGCCTGCGCGTCGGCAACCACGCGCTCGCCGCGCTTCTTTTCATCGGCGATGTCGTAGTGTGCGCCGAACAGCGGCACGAGCGCTTGAGCGAGGCAGAAGAGATTCCAGTAGGCGATCTGCGGCTGCATGCGGTACGCGTAGCGGCCCTGCGAATCGGAATGATTGCAGATGTGGTTGGCGTCGAAGCCATCCATGAAACCGAACGGACCGTAGTCGATCGTGAGGCCGAGGATCGACATGTTGTCGGTGTTCATCACGCCATGGCAGAAGCCCACGGCCTGCCAGTCGACCATCAGCGCCGCCGTGCTGCGCACCGCATCGTCGAGCAGAGCGAGATACGGGTCGTCGGCTTCGCGCAGCTGCGGCCAGAAGCGCGCGATCACGTGGTCGGCCAGCGCACGCAGGGCGTCCACGTCGTCGTGCGAATAGAAATGTTCGAAGTGGCCGAAGCGTACGAAGCTCGGCGACACGCGCGTGACGACGGCCGCCGTTTCCATCTCTTCGCGGCGCACCGGCTGGTCGGAGCCGGTTACCGTGAGCGCGCGCGTGGTCGGAATGCCGAGATGATGCATCGCTTCCGAGCACAGGAATTCGCGGATCGACGAGCGCAGCACGGCGCGGCCATCGCCCATGCGCGAGTAGGGCGTGCGGCCCGCTCCCTTGAGCTGCACCTCGTGGCGCACGCCGTCGTGCTCGACCTCGCCGAGTGTGAGCGCGCGGCCGTCGCCGAGCTGGCCCGCCCATACGCCGAACTGGTGCCCGGAGTAGACCGTTGCGTATGACATGATCGACGGCGAGCGTTCGCGCGTGAAATTGCCGCTGAAGAACCCCGCAAACGCGGGATCGGCAGCAGCGGACGCATCGAGGCCGAGCCGCGCGCCCATGGCCTTCGAGAAGCCGACGACATAAGGCGCGGGCAGCGGCGCGCCGGGCAGCCGCGTGTAGAAGCGGGCGCCGAGCGCGGCGAATGCGTCGTCGCGCGGCATGGTCAATGCGCGTTCGAAGTCGGCGAGCGGACCGGCGGCGGGCGTATGCGAAGCGGACGAGCCGCCTTGAGTTTCGGGGGTGCCTGGTGAAAACGACATATTGAGGGCCTGTTGAATACTCGATATTGTAATTCCGCACCCGCCGGCGTGCTGGCGCACCTCTGAAGTCCGCCGCCGCGCCCGCGAGACCAGGATAACGCCGATCAACGCGAGCAACCAAGTTGCATGGGACCAGAGTAAGCGCTCTGCGTGGGGCCGGAGTAAGTGCTAAAGCACTAACTCCGGCCGACAGCTGAAGCACCAACTCTGGTCGACAGGAGACCGCTACCGATGAGTGCGCCGCTGCTGGGTCAGATGATGGATGTGCCGCTCCTGCTGTCGTCGTTGATTGCGCATGCGGCCCGCCATCATGGCAGCACGCAGATCGTCTCGCGCCGCATCGAGGGCGATATTCATCGCTACACCTACCGTGAGTGCGAGGTGCGCTCGAAACAGCTTGCGCAGGCGCTCATGGCGCTTGACGTTGCGCCAGGAGAGCGGGTCGGCACGCTCGCCTGGAATGGCTACCGGCATGTCGAGGCCTATTTCGGCGTGACCGGCTTCGGCGCCGTGTGCCACACCATCAATCCGCGGCTTTTTCCCGAGCAGATCGCCTGGATCGTCAATCACGCCGACGACCGCTATGTGATGTTCGACATCACGTTTGCAGCGCTCGTCGATACGATCGCGCCGCAGTGCCCGAACGTGCGCGGCTGGATCGCGATGTGCGACGAGGCGCATCGGCCGCAGATGCGCACGGAGGCGCTCTGCTACGAGACGCTGCTTGCCGCGCAGGACGGCAGCTACGACTGGCCCGTGCTCGACGAGCGCAGCGCGTCCAACCTTTGCTATACGTCCGGCACCACGGGCAACCCGAAGGGCGTGCTCTATACGCATCGTTCTTCCGTGCTGCATGCCTACGGCGCCGCGCTGCCCGATGCGATGGGCCTCTCCGCGCGCGACGCGCTCCTGCCTGTCGTGCCGATGTTCCATGTGAACGCATGGGGCGCTCCACATGCCGCAGCGCTCACGGGCGCGAAGCTCGTGCTGCCCGGCAAGGATCTGGACGGCAAGTCGCTCTTCGAACTCATGGAGGCGGAGGGCGTGACCGGCTCGGCCGGCGTGCCGACCGTCTGGCTCGGCCTGCTCGCTTATATGCGGGGCGCGGGTGTGCGCTTCTCCACGCTCCACTGGACGGTGATCGGCGGCTCGGCATGCCCGCCCGCGATGCTGCGCGCCTTCGAGGACGATTACGGCGTGCAGGTGATCCACGGCTGGGGCATGACGGAGATGTCGCCCCTCGGCACCCTCGCGAAGCTCAACTGGGAGCAGTCGCAGCGGCCGCGCGAGGCCCAGCTGGCGCTGCTCGAAAAACAGGGGCGCGTGATTTGCGGCGTGGATATGAAGATCGTCGGCGAGGACGGGCGTGAGTTGCCGTGGGACGGCGTGACGTTTGGCGACCTGCATGTGCGCGGGCCCTGGGTCGTCGACCGCTATTTCCGCCAGGAAAGCGGCTCGCCGCTCGTGGACGGCTGGTTCCCCACCGGCGACGTCGCCACGATCGACCCCGACGGCTTCCTGCATATCACCGACCGCAGCAAGGACGTGATCAAGTCGGGCGGCGAGTGGATCAGCTCGATCGACCTGGAAAACATCGCCGTCGCGCATCCGGCCATCGCGGAGGCTGCGTGTATTGCCTGCGCGCATCCGCGCTGGACCGAGCGGCCGCTCATCGTCGCGGTGAAGAAGCCCGGCGCTACAGTGACGCGCGAGGAGCTGCTGGCGTTCTTCGATGGCAAGGTCGCGAAATGGTGGCTGCCCGACGACGCCGTTTTCGTCGACGAATTGCCGCACACGGCCACCGGCAAGCTGCTGAAGCTCAAGCTGCGCGAGCAGTTCCGCTCGTACGTGCTGCCGACCGCACTTGCGGTGGAGGGCTGTCCGTTCGACCCGGCGCAGGAAGCGGGCAGCGCTGGCGCTACTGGGACGAATCCGCCCGCGATGCGCGAGTAGGCCACCCCGCGTAAGCCGCCCCGCGCAGTCGCGCAAGGTTCTCCGGCGCAGCCATCTGGCTGCGTTTTTTTCTTCTGACTTTTACCCATCGACCCGCGGGATCCATGCGCCTGGTATAAACCCCGACATCCGCAGTGCAGCAAAAAATTGAACGAACGTTCTTTTTTGGGTATTCTGCCTGCTGACCGGGAATGTCGGACAATGAAACCGACGACGCACATCGCGGCCCGCAAGCATGGAGGCAGGCAAATGGCAGTGGACTACACGACTCGCGACGGCGTCGCCGTCATCACGCTCAATAATCCGCCCGTCAACGGCCTCGGACATTCGACCCGCGCGGGCATTGTCGAGGGCCTCGCGCGCGCCGCGAGCGATCCGGCCGTTTCGGCCATCGTGATCACGGGCGCCGGCAAGGCGTTCTCGGGCGGCGCGGATATCACCGAATTCAACACGCCCAAGGCGATGCAGGAGCCCACGCTCCACACCGTCATCAAGGAAGTCGAAAAGAGCGCGAAGCCCGTCGTGGCCGCGATCCATAGCGTGGCGATGGGCGGCGGCCTCGAGCTGGCGCTCGGCGCGCACTATCGCATCGCCGCGCCTGGCGCGCAGATCGCGCTGCCCGAAGTGAAGCTCGGCATCCTTCCGGGCGCGGGCGGCACGCAGCGCCTGCCGCGCGCCATCGGCCTCGAAGCCTCGCTCAACATGATCGTGACGGGCGCCCCGGTCATGAGCGAAAAGCTCGCGAATTCGGGGCTCTTCGACGCCATGGCGCAAGGCGATCTGCTGGAAGAAGCGATCGCATTCGCGCGCAAGGCGGCCGACAAGCCAGGCCCGCATCCGCTCGTGCGCAACCGCAAGATCGAGCATCCGAATGCCGAAGGCTTCCTGCGGTTCTCGCGCAACACGGTTGGTGCGATGTCGAAGAACTATCCCGCGCCGGTGAAATGCATCGACGCAATCGCTGCTGGCGTGACGCAGGGCTTCGACCTGGGTCTCGCGTTCGAGCGCGAGTGTTTCGTTGAACTCGTGCAGACGCCGGAAAGCCGCGCGCTGCGCCACGCGTTCTTCGGCGAGCGCGCCGCGAGCAAGATTCCGGACGTGCCGTCGAGCACCCCCACGCGCGACATCCAGAAGGTGGCCGTGATCGGCGCGGGCACGATGGGCGGCGGCATCACGATGAACTTCCTCAACGCCGGCGTGCCGGTCACGCTGCTCGAAACGAAGCAGGAAGCGCTCGACCGCGGCATCGCCACGATCCGCAAGAACTACGAAGCCCAGGTCAAGAAGGGCAAACTCACGGCCGAAAAGCTCGAAGCGCGCATGGCGCTGATCCGCCCGACGCTCTCCTACGACGACCTCAAGGAAGCGGACCTCATCATCGAGGCCGTCTTCGAAGAGCTGGGCGTGAAGGAGCAGGTGTTCAAGCGACTCGACGAAGTCGCGAAGCCGGGCGCGATGCTCGCCTCGAACACCTCGACGCTCGACGTCGACAAGATCGCGGCCTTTACGAAGCGTCCGCACGACGTGGTGGGTCTGCACTTCTTCAGCCCCGCCAACGTGATGAAGCTGCTCGAAGTCGTGCGCGGCAAGGAAACGGCGAAGGACGTGCTCGCCACGGTCATGCAGGTCGCAAAGAAGATCCGCAAGACGGCCGTGGTTTCGGGCGTCTGCGACGGCTTCATCGGCAACCGCATGATCGAGCAGTACGTGCGTCAGGCGCTCTACATGCTCGAAGAAGGCGCGCTGCCCGCGCAAGTGGACCGCGCGATCGAGAAGTTCGGTTTCGCCATGGGCCCGTTCCGCATGAGCGATCTGGCCGGCAACGATATCGGCTGGGCCATTCGCAAGCGCCGCTATCAGGAACATCCGGACATGAAGTACTCGAAGATCGCCGACCGTCTGTGCGAGACCGGCCGCTTCGGGCAGAAGACTGGTGCGGGCTGGTACGACTACAAGGCGGGTGAACGCAACGCGCTGCCTTCGAAGCTCGTCGACGAGATGATCGTCGCGTACTCGCAGGAGGCCGGCGTCGAGCGCCGCAAGATCAGCGACGAGGAAATCGTCGAACGCCTCGTGTTCTCGCTCGTCAACGAGGCCGCGAAGATCCTCGAAGAGGGCATTGCTTCGAAGGCGTCGGACGTCGACATGGTCTACCTCACGGGCTACGGCTTCCCGCTGTGGCGCGGCGGCCCGATGCTGTACGCCGACACGGTGGGCCTCTACAACGTCGAGCGCGCCCTCCGCCGCTATGCGCAGCAGCGCAACGGCGAAGCGTGGGAGATCGCGCCTTCGATCGTCGAGCTGGCCACGAAGGGCGGTACGTTCAACTAAAGCATCGCTAGCGAACGCAAAAGCGAGCGAACAGACGGACGAACATCATGAGAAGCGCAAACGACGTGCTCCTGCTGATCGACCTGCAATACGACTTCATGCCGGGCGGGGCGCTTGCCGTCGCACACGGCGACGAAGTCGTGCCGGTGGCGAACCGGCTCGCGCAGGGCTTCGGCAACGTCGTGCTCACACAGGACTGGCACCCGGCGCAGCACGTTTCGTTTGCGGCCAATCACGCGGGATGCGCGCCGTTCGAGATGATGGCACTGCCCTACGGCGAGCAGGTGCTGTGGCCCGTGCACTGCGTGCAGGGCACCGAAGGCGCGGCGCTGCATCGCGACCTCGACGTGCCGCATGCGCGCGCGGTGATCCGCAAGGGCCATCACGCCGACGTCGACAGCTACTCCGCGTTTCTCGAAGCCGACCGCAAGACGGCCACGGGCCTCGCAGGCTACCTGCGCGACGTGGGCGTGAAGCGCGTGTACTGTTGCGGCCTCGCGACCGACTACTGCGTGGCGTGGTCCGCGCTCGACGCGCGCGCCGCGGGCTTCGAGACCGTGCTGATCGAGGACGCCTCGCGCGCGATCGACCTGAACGGTTCGCTCGCCGCTGCATGGGAGCAATTGCTCGCGGCGGGCGTGAAGCGCGCGCAGTCGGCCGAGGTGCTGATCGGCGCCGCGTGAACGACATCGTCCGCTTTCGTCTTTCGTCCGCCTGAACGTTTCAAACGAATACATCCTTTGCATCAAAATTTCGTAGTGGGAGACACGCATGACTGACGCCGTAATCGTATCGACCGCCCGTACGGGCCTCGCCAAATCGTGGAAGGGCGCCTTCAACATGACGCACGGCGCCACGCTTGGCGGCCACGTGGTCCAGGCCGCCGTGGAGCGCGCGAAGATCGACCCCGCACGTGTGGAAGACGTGATCATGGGCTGCGCGAACCCCGAAGGCGCGACGGGCGGCAATATCGCGCGCCAGATCGCGCTGCGCGCGGGACTGCCGGTGAGCGTGCCCGGCATGACCGTCAACCGCTTCTGTTCGTCTGGACTCCAGACGATCGCGCTCGCCGCGCAGCGCGTGATCGCGGGCGAGGGCGACGTATTCGTGGCGGGCGGCGTGGAATCGATCTCGTGCGTGCAGAACGAGATGAACCGCCACATGATGGCCGAAGGCTGGCTCAACCAGCACAAGCCCGAGATCTACTGGAGCATGCTGCAAACCGCGGAGAACGTCGCGAAGCGCTATGAGATCTCGAAGGAGCGCCAGGACGAGTACGGCGTGCAGTCGCAGTTGCGTGCGGCGGCCGCGCAGGCCGCGGGCCTTTTCAACGACGAAATCGTGCCGATGACGGTGCTCGCCGGTGTTGCGGACAAGGCAACGGGCCAGCTCGTCACGAAGGAAGTGACGATCGCCGCCGACGAAGGCATTCGCGCCGACACCACGCTCGAAGGCGTTTCGAAGATCCGCACGGCGATGCCGGGCGGCGTCATCACGGCCGGCAACGCGAGCCAGTTCTCGGACGGCGCGAGCGCCTGCGTCGTGATGAACGCGAAGGTCGCCGAACGCGAAGGCCTGCAGCCGCTCGGCATCTTCCGCGGTTTCGCCGTGGCGGGCTGCGAGCCGGACGAGATGGGCATCGGCCCCGTTTTCTCGGTGCCGAAGCTGCTCAGGCAGGCAGGTCTGAAGGTCGAGGACATCGGCCTGTGGGAACTGAACGAAGCGTTCGCGGTGCAGGTGCTGTATTGCCGCGACAAGCTCGGCATTCCCGCCGACCGCCTGAACGTGAACGGCGGCGCGATCGCCGTCGGCCACCCGTATGGCGTGTCGGGCGCGCGCTTGACGGGCCATGCGCTCATCGAAGGCAAGCGCCGCGGCGCGAAGTTCGTCGTGGTGACGATGTGCATCGGCGGCGGGCAGGGAGCCGCGGGCCTCTTCGAGGTCGTCTGACGCCAGGGTGCGGCAGTGGGCATGCCCGCTGCCGCACTCGCGATTTCATCGCTTTCCCGCTGCTTTACGCTTGCCGGGGCGCTCTCGCGCTCGAGTCGCTGCGGGTATCATGACGGCTGTCGGCGCGCGCGTGGCGCAGCGCCCGTTCCCATGCAGACTGAAAGAGGTGAGTTCGTGATTCGTCATATCGTGATGTGGAAGCTCAAGGAGTCGGCCGAAGGCGCGACGCGCGCCGCGAACGTCGTAAAGTTCAAGGCGCTGCTCGAAAGCTGCCGCAATCTCGTGCCGGGCACGCTGCACCTCGAAGTCGGCGTTGCGGAGCCGGGCCTCGCTTCCACGTACGACCTCGTGCTCATTTCCGACTTCGCCGATCAGGCCGCCCTCGACGGCTATCAGGATCACCCCGACCATCTCGTCGTGAAGCAGTTCGCGAAGCTCGTGGTCGAGTCGCGCCAGTGCGTGGATTACGTGGTCTGAGTCGCATCATGACCGGTACCGCAGATCAATCCCAGGGCAGTGGCGCGCCGCAAGGCAAAGCGCCTGAAAACCCGCAAGCGCCGCTCACGATCATCGAGAGTCCCTTCGTCGAGCATCTCGGCGCACAGCTCGTGAGCGCGCGCGACGGCGCGAGCGAAGTCGTGCTGCCGCTCGCCGAGCGGCATCTGAACACCTGGGACGTCGCACACGGCGGCGTGACGATGACGCTCGCCGACATCGCGCTCGCCATGGCCGCGCGCAGCGTCGCCGCCGACGGCGTGGGCGTCGTCACCGTCGAGATGAAAGTGAACTTCATGCAGCCGGGGCGCGGCGAATTGCGCGCCAGTGGCCGCGTGCTGCACCGTTCCACCACGATGGCCTATTGCGAAGGCGAGATTCGCGACAGCGAGGGCCATTTCGTCGCCAAGGCGCTCGGCACCTTCAAGTACATGCGCCGGCTCGCGGTGGGCCGCGACGTGACGCGTCAGCGTCTGCGCAGCGACCCCGGCGCGCGCCCGGGCCCGAGCGACGGCTAAACGCGCGGCCGGGCGCGCGTGAGGGCTTTGCTCGCGCGTTCCCGATCGTTCTTCTCCCGCGCGGCCGGCAAGCAACGCCAGGCCGCGCCTAACAAAGCAACACGGACGCCATGACCCAGACCAATCGCCAGATCCTGCTCGCTTCGCGCCCGGAAGGCGCCGCGAGCGTCGATAACTTCCGCCTCGTCGAAACGCCGCTCGCGGCGCTCGTTGAGGGACAGGTGCGCGTGCGCAATCACTTCCTCTCGCTCGACCCATACATGCGCGGGCGCATGAACGACAGCAAGTCGTACGCAGCGCCGCAGCTGCTCGATTCGGTGATGATCGGCGGCACCGCGGGCGAAGTGGTCGAGTCGCGCAACGCGAAGTTCAAGCCCGGCGACAAGGTCGTGGGCATGTTCGGCTGGCAGGAGTACGGCACGTCGAGCGGCGGCGATCTGCAGCTCGTCGATACGACGCATGTGCCGCTTTCGGCTTATCTCGGGCCGGTGGGCATGCCGGGCGTCACCGCATGGTACGGGCTCAATCGCATCATCGAGCCGAAGGCGGGGCAGACCGTCGTCGTGAGCGCGGCGAGCGGCGCGGTGGGCAGCGTGGTCGGCCAGCTCGCGAAGCGCGCGGGCTGTTGTGCGGTGGGTATCGCGGGCGGAGCGGAGAAATGCCGTTATGTCACGGAAACGCTCGGTTTCGACGCATGCGTCGACTACAAGGCAGGCAATCTCTATCAGGATCTGAAGGCCGCAACGCCCGACGGCGTGGACGGCTACTTCGAGAACGTCGGGGGTGAAGTGCTCGATGCCACGCTCGCACGCATGAACGCGTTCGGGCGCATCGCGCTGTGCGGCATGATCGCGGGCTACGACGGCCAGCCGATGCCGCTCAAGTATCCGCAACTGCTGCTCACGCAGCGCCTGCTCGTGCAGGGCTTCATCGTGAGCGAGCACATGGATGTGTGGCCGCAGGCGCTCAGGGAGCTCGGCGCGCTCGTCGCGAAGCAGCAGCTCGCGTATCGCGAGACCGTGGCCGAAGGGCTCGAAAACGCGCCCAGTGCGTTCCTCGGCATGCTCAAAGGCCAGAATTTCGGCAAACAGCTCGTCAAGCTGATCTAACTGACCCAGTGCCTTGTGCAAGCGCCCGGAAAGGGCGCTTCGCTTTTCTGTCCGCAGTTTTTACCGCAGTTTTCACCGCAGGATTCACAATGTCCGAACCGTTCGAGTTCGATGGCCGTGTGGCCGTCATCACGGGCGCGGCGAGCGGCTTTGGCCGCGCGTTCGCGCAGCATGCCGCCGCGCTCGGCATGAAGCTCGTGCTCGCCGACGTCGATCAGGCGCTGCTCGATGAAACCGTCAACGCGCTGCGCGAAGACGGCGCGCAAGCCGTAGGCGTGCGCACCGACGTGCGCGACGCCGCACAGGTCGATGCGCTGGCGAAAGCCGCGCTCGAAGCCTTCGGCAAAGTCCATCTGCTCTTCAACAACGCGGGTGTCGGCACCGGCGGCTTCGTGTGGGAGAGCAGCGCGAGAGACTGGGACTGGGTGTTCGGCGTGAACGTGATGGGCGTGGCCAACGGCGTGCGCAGCTTCACGCCGGTCATGCTCGCACAGGGCGAGCGCGCGCATATCGTCAACACGGCTTCGGTGGCGGGTTTGCTTTCGCCGCCTGCGATGGGCGTGTACAACGCGTCGAAGCACGCGGTGGTCTCGCTCACCGAGACGCTTTACCACGACCTGAAGAACGTGACCGACGCGGTGAGCTGCTCGCTGCTGTGCCCGGCCTTCGTGCCGACCGGCATTGCGAACGCCGAGCGTAGCCGCCCCGACGATTTGCGCAACGAAGCGCCGCTCACGCGCTCGCAGCAGGCCGCCGATCTGCAGTTGCAGCGCGCGGTGCGCTCCGGCAAGCTCACGCCCGATGACGTCGCGAAGGCGACGTTCGAAGCCGTGCGGGAAGGGCGCTTCTATATCCTCACGCATCCGCAGATTCTCGCTTCGGTGAAGCTGCGTCATGAGGATATCGAAACATTGCGCAATCCGACCGATCCGCTCTCGCTCAAACCTGAAGTCAAGAAAGCGCCGCAATAAACGCGGCACACGGGGTCCGTGCCATGCCACTCACTGCGAAGATCGCCCTCGTGCTCGACATGGTGGCCCGCACGGGCCGCGCGCCTTACCACGAGCAAACAGCGCAGCAAGCGCGCGCCGAATACGAGAAGAGCGCCTCGGTGCTCGAGATTCCGGCCGCGCCGATGCATGCCGTGGAAGACCTGCGGGTGCCGATGCGTGACGGCGCAACGATCCGCGCGCGCCTCTATCTGCCCATCGAGCCGCACTGGGCCGAGCCGCTGCCCGTGCTCGTCTACTATCACGGCGGCGGCTTCACGATCGGCAGCGTGGAGACGCACGATGCGCTATGCCGGATGTTCGCACGCGACGCGCACTGCGCCGTGTTTTCCGTGGACTACCGGCTGGCACCCGAACATCGCTTTCCGAGCGCGGTTCACGACGCCTTCGACGCCTACGCGTGGCTCCACGCGCACGCGGCGGAATATGCGCTGGACGCGTCGCGCTTCGCCGTCGGCGGCGACAGCGCGGGCGGTACGCTCGCCACGGTCTGCGCGTTGCTGGCGCGCGATGCGGGCATGGCGCCCGTGCTGCAGCTGCTGTTCTATCCGGCCGTGAGCGCGCATCAACGGACCGAATCGCACAAGCGGCTTGCGGATGGCTATCTGCTGACCGCGCCGACGATCCAGTGGTTCTTCGATCACTACGTGCGCGACGTTTCGGATCGCGACGACTGGCGCTTCGCGCCGCTCGACGGCACGCGCGGCGCACCGGATTTTCGCGGCGTCGCGCCGGCATGGATCGGCGTGGCCGAATTCGATCCGCTCGTGGATGAAGGCGAGGCCTATGCGCAAAAGCTGCGCGAAGCCGGCAACGAGGTGACGCTCGCGCGCTACGACGGCGTGATCCACGAGTTCATCAAGATGGGGGCGTTCGTCGACGAGGCACGGCGCGCGCAGCGAGAGGCCGCCCACGCGCTGCGCGCGGCGCTCGGAACGGGCGACTGAGGCGCGCTCAGCCAGCCTCGACCGTGTAGGTTGCGTGGCGCTCGAAGGCGCCCGGGCGAACGACGCGGTGCGAGCCGTCGTCGTCGCTGCGTTCCAGCGCTTCCACGTTCAGCAGTGCGCCGCGCAGGCTCACGCGCAGCGCCGTGGTGCCGCGCGTTCCGTAATCGGGCGTTTCGATGAACGCCGCAGAAAGCGCGCGTTCGCGTTCGAGCGAAATGCCCGTGGCGGGCAGATCGCGG
>DATBXG010000855.1:0-4984 GCA_036514415.1 Paraburkholderia sp. | reverse complement strand
GGCTCGCGCCGACGAACGCGATCGTCTTCATGCCGGCCGCGCGTGCCGCATTCAGGCCCGATACGCTGTCCTCGACGACGACGCAGCGCGCCGGCTCCACGCCGAGCTGCTGCGCCGCGTGCAGGTAGACGTCCGGATAAGGCTTGGGCCGCGCGACCTGCTCGGCGCTGAAGATGCGCTCGCCGAAGATCGTGTCGAGCCCGGCGCGCCGCACCGAGGCGTGTACGCGCGTAAGCCGGCTGTTCGAGACGACAGCGGCAGGCAGCATGACCTTGCGCAAGGCGTCGCGCACGCCGTTGATCGGGCTCACCGATTCGGCAATGGCGGCTTCGCAGCGATGCTCGATCGTCTCGAGAAAGTCGTCGGGCATCGTGAGGTTGAAGCGCGCGGCGACGTCGGCGAGAAAGCGCGAAGTCTGCTGGCCGAACGCCGCATTGACGGCGGCGTGGAAATCAATGCCGGGAAAGGTGCGGCTGAGCGTGTCGAAAAGAACGCGGTCGGCGATGACTTCGCTGTCGACGAGCACACCGTCGCAGTCGCAGATGAGATGGTCGATCATGCGTGAAACGAGAGGCCGGGCAACGCGCGGCCGAGGGCCGATGCGCGCACCTGCGCCAGGCAGGCGGGAAGGTGGAAACCCCCCATCATACGTGCTTTTGCTTTTTGCACGCAGCGCGCTCGCGGATCACGACGCTCAGCCTTCGGACGCTTCGTTGGCCCCGCCTGCGTCGGCCCACGCTTTCGCTGCGCCAATCGCGCGCTGCCAGCCGGCCAGGTGCCTTGCCACGGCGTCGCGGGGCAGCGCGGGCGTGAAGCGGCGCTCGAGCCTCCATTGCTGCGCGAGTTCGTCCACATCGCGCCAGAACCCCACCGCGAGCCCGGCCAGATACCCCGCGCCCAGCGCGGTGCTTTCGCTCGAGCGCGGACGCAACACGTTCATGCCCAGCAGATCGGCCTGGAACTGCATGAGCAGATCGTTCGCGCTAGCGCCGCCATCCACGCGCAACTCCTTCACGTGCATGCCCGAGTCGGCCTCCATGGCGGCAAGCACGTCGAACGCTTGATAAGCGATCGAGTCCAGCGCCGCGCGCGCGATATGCGCCGCGGTCGTGCCGCGCGTCACGCCGAACAACGTGCCGCGCGCGTGCGCGTTCCAGTGCGGCGCACCGAGCCCGGCAAACGCGGGGACGAGGTACACGCCCTCGCTATGGGGCACGCTGGCCGCGAGCGGCTCGATTTCCGCGGCGCTGCGAATGAGGCCGAGGCCGTCGCGCAGCCATTGCACCACCGCGCCGGCGATGAAGATGCTGCCCTCCAGCGCGTACTGCGTTTGCCCGAGCGCTTGCCATCCGATGGTCGTGACGAGATTGTGGCTCGATTCGACAGGCTGCGCGCCGGTGTTCATCATGAGAAAGCAGCCCGTGCCGTAGGTGTTCTTCACCATGCCGGGCCGCATGCACATCTGCCCGAAGAGGGCGGCATGCTGGTCGCCGGCCACGCCGGCAAGCGGGATTTCGGCTGCGAATAGCGACGCCGCCGTGCGCGCATAGACCTCCGACGACGAACGCACCTCCGGCAGCATGCTGCGCGGAATCTCGAAGAGCGCGAGCAGGTCGTCGTCCCAACGCAGCGCGTGAATGTCGAAGAGCATCGTGCGTGCGGCGTTGGTGACGTCGGTGGCGTGCAGCGCGCCGCGGGTGAAGTGCCACAGCAGCCAGCTGTCCACCGTGCCGAAAGCGAGCCGCCCCGCGCGGGCCTTTTCCCGCGCCCCCTCGACGTGATCGAGAATCCAGCGGATTTTCGTGGCCGAAAAGTACGCGTCGATGGGGAGGCCGGTTTTTGCGCGCACCATCGGTTCGAGGCCGCGCCCTTTCAGTTCGTCGCAGTAGCCGGCCGTGCGGCGGTCCTGCCACACGATGGCGTTGTACACGGGCTGACCCGTTGCGCGGTCCCACACGATGGTCGTTTCGCGCTGGTTCGTGATGCCGATGGCCGCAATCGCGGCGGCCCCGACGCCCGCGCGCGTGAGCGCCTCCGCCGCGACGCCCGCCTGGCTCGACCAGATATCGCGCGGATCGTGCTCAACCCAGCCGGGCCGCGGATAGCGCTGAGCGAACTCCTTCTGCGCGAGCGCGACGATCTCGCCGCGCCGGTCGAGCAGGAGGGCGCGCGAACTCGTCGTGCCCTGGTCCAGCGCGAGGATGTACGAGTCGGTGTGTGACTGAGGCATCGTGCAGTCTCCCTGAGTGGCGCGCTGCGATGCGCATGGCAGCGGCTGGCGCGCGGCGAGGCGGCCCGCATCGAACCCAGCATAGCCCGAAAGCGCTCCGCGCTCGACTCGGCCGAACGGCCAGGGTGTGGCGCGCGCGGCTCGGTGCGACAATGGCGGCGTCGGGACGCAATCGTTTTAACCAGTCGAAAACGACAACGAGGCAATCATGCGTGGAATTGCGATGATCGGTGCGGCCCTGCTGCTCGCGGGGTGCGTGGGCGCGCCGCCCGGGCCCGAGGGCGGGGGACGCGCGCCTTCGCTTGCCGCGTTGCAGCAGATGTGCGGCCAAACGGCGGAGTTCGGCGCGTATGCACCGGGCGTCTACTCGGCGATTCTCGACGCCTGGGTCGCCAATCGACGCGGCAGGCTGCCCCAGGACCAGTTTTGCGGCTTCCAGGTGGCGCTTGCGCAGCAGTACGCCACGCTCGGCAAGAGCGGCGAGCCAGGGGCGCACGGTCAGTGGGTGAACTTCCTCAACGCCCAGCGCGCGCAGGCGCTGAGCTGGCGTGCAGCAGTCGATCCCACGCTGCGGGCGGGCTAAGACGGGTATGGCAGCGGCAAGGTGCTCATGAATGTGGGCGCGGATGAACGCACACGCAGGCGCGCGCAAGCACACGCCGCGCGAGCGAACCGTTCCCGGATGAGATCTGGCACGAATGCGCAAAAAAATGGTCACGCGGGCATGAAGCGCGCGGGTCCGCGTGACCATGCACTGCAGGCGCGTACGTCTACTGCCGTGCGCCTGCATCGGGGACGTGCCCGACAAGGCGGGCTGGCGGACGATCCTCGCGTCCGCGCAAATCGGTAAAGGGGCAATGGAGCCTGTGGCTGGGCGGGCGCGTGACCCGCAGGCTCAGGCTACGAACACCGTTTGATGGCGCGCAACGCAGAGTCGCCGATTTCGGTTAGTCGCCATTGCTGGAGGCCGGAAGCGAGGCGCTCCAGTTGGACGAGCTGTCGTTCGAGCAAGGCGTCCAGTTCTTCTCGTTCCATGTCGAGCTGATTGGGGGCGTCCTTCACTAGCAGCAGGGTGGCGAATTCATGCGGACTCAGCATCGTTCTCTCCGTGTTGCCGCATCAGAGGTCGCCCGTTGCGGCCCGCAGGGCGGCGCGGCGACAAAAATGCGGTGGTGTGAGCGAAAGCCTGCAACGGTGCAAATCGACTGGCCGGAGGGACCGGCCGCCAGGACCGCCTGTACGCGGCCCAAACGGCATCCAGCCCGGGATCTGCCTCGGGGAACTGGAGTGTAGTCAACGCCGCCGCGTTGTACAAACCACGCCCCGAAAATTTTCCCTTTGACATTCGAGGCCACGCGCAGCGGTAGCGCGAGCCGTCCAGATTCGCGAATTCACTTGAAGTTCGTACCGCGCTGCGGCATGGCGTGACCTGGCCGGTACGCATCACCGCTCGCGTCGTCTGCAGGTGTCTCCGGTTTGCCCTTCGACGCCTCGATCGTCGACCACATCACCGGAACGTGGCAAGCGTGCGCGGCGACCCTGTGCTTCTCCGCGCCGCATGATGCGTTGCCCGGAGGTCGTTCGTTCCCGGAACTGTCGGGAGCGGGCCCGGTCTGTGCTTTGTGACTGCAGCTACGCGAAACAACAGCTAAGATGCAATAGGAATGGCTGGCACCTTTTACCACGCGACGTGCGCGACATGCGGGGCCTCGGGGGGCCTCCGGTCATGCGCCGCGCGTCGTGAGCGTAGCTACCGCTTCGGGAGTACGACACAATGCGTAACGACAACGAGCCTCGCCATGCGATGCCCTGGCGCATCGAAGACATCGATCTCACCCGTATCGACCGTCAGCGTGCCGCCGCCAACGAAGACCTGATGCTGCTTCTGTGCGCCTCTTCGTTCATCGAAAGCGGCTCCGATCTTTACACCAGCAACCTGAGCGTGTTTTTCAACGGCGATCCCGAAGTCTCGGAGTGGCTCAATCGCGAATGGGAGCCCGAGGAGCTTCAGCATGGACGTGCGCTGAAGACCTACATTCAATACGTGTGGCCCGAGTTCGACTGGGACACGGCCTTTCAGAATTTCATCGACGAGTATTCGAAGACCTGTTCGTTCGAGGAATTCGAGAGGACCCGCGCGCTCGAAATGGTGGCGCGCTGCGTGGTCGAAACCGGCACCGCGACGCTCTACCGCGCTATCGGCGAGTGCTCGAACGAGCCCGTGCTCAAGGAAATCACCGACAACATCCGCAGCGACGAAGTGCGTCACTACAAGCACTTTTTCCGCTATTTCAAGAAGTACAACCAGATAGAAGGCCACGGGCGACTTGCCGTGCTCGGTGCGCTCATGCGCCGCGTGATGGAGATCAAGAACGAGGATTCCGAGATCGCGTTGCGCCATGTATTCGCGGGCCGCTATCCCGACCGCGTGCGCGACGAGGCCTATAGCCGCGAGCTGACCGCACGCGTGAGTAAGCTCGTGCGCCGCAATCTTTCCGCCGACATGTGCGTGAAGATGCTGCTCAAGCCGCTCAACCTGCCCGCGAAGATTCAGCCGGGCGTGCACTATCCGCTTGCGAAGATCACGCAACACGTCTTCTTTCGCTAATGCTTGCGCGCACGCGAAAAAGCCCGCTGCAAGCGGGCTTTTTCGTTTCCTGTAGCGCCCTTCGCACCTCGACCGATGCACGGTCGACCGGCAGGCGGCAACGCGTGGATCAGCGATCGCGCTGGCCGTTGCCGTCGCGGCGGGTG
>DATBXG010000854.1:0-3413 GCA_036514415.1 Paraburkholderia sp. | reverse complement strand
GGGCTCGGCCAGGTGGTGCACTTCGACACCGACCTCGACCGCACGCCGTTCTCGTGGGTCCGCGGCACGAATGCATTTCTGCCGTCCACGGTGGCCGTGCAGTGGGCCAAGCCCATGCCCGATGCGTTCCACGCGCGCTTCGCGGCGTTCGAGCGCACGTACTACTATGTGCTCTACGTAAACGCTGTGCGCTCGCCGATGCTGACGGCCCGCGCAGGCTGGATCCACACTCCGCTCGACGTCGATGCGATGCGCGAGGCGGCGGCGCATCTGATCGGCGAGCACGATTTTTCGGCGTTCCGTTCGTCGGAGTGCCAGGCGAAGACGCCCGTGAAGCACCTGTACCAGATCGACATCCGGCCGCAGGGCGACTTCATCCACTTCCGTTTTCGCGCCAATGCGTTCCTGCACCACATGGTGCGCAACCTGATGGGCTGCCTCGTGGCCGTGGGGCGCGGGCGCTATCCGGCTGGCTGGCTGGACGAAGTGCTGGGCGGGCGCGACCGCACCCAGGCCGCGCCGACTTTCATGCCGGACGGCCTCTATCTCGCGCAGGTAGGCTATCCTGACGAGTTCGCGGTACCCGCGCCGCATACGGCCAGCGTGCCGTGGAGCGCGATCTGGAGCGACGCGCCCGAGGGCAAGGCCTGAGGCGCGCCGCCACCCGCTTGAATCACCGAAACCGACACCGCATCCAGAGCCATGACGTCAGCCGAGCAACCCGCCGCCGCGCACCGCACCCGCATCAAGCTGTGCGGACTTTCGACGCCCGAGGCGGTCGCGCACGCCATTGACCTCGGCGCCGACGCCGTCGGTCTGGTCTTCTATCCGCCCAGCCCGCGGTCGGTGAGCGTCGCTCAGGCGGTGGAACTCACGCACGACCTTCCGCCCTTCGTCTCGGTGGTGGGCCTCTTCGTGAATGCCACGCCGCAGTGGATGAGCGAAGTGGCGAGCAACGTCTCGCTCACCATGCTCCAGTTCCACGGCGACGAAACGCCCGAGCAGTGCGAGTCGCTCGCCTCCGTTGCCGGTTTGCCCTGGTTGCGCGCGCTTCGGGTGGCGGCCGATACTCAGCAGGCCGATTTGATAGAATCGGCAAATCGTTATTCATCAGCCAGCGGCCTCTTGTTCGACACCCATGTCGAAGGTTACGGCGGCGGCGGAAAGGTCTTCGATTGGTCACTTATTCCCGCAGGGCTCGCGCGTCGGGCCGTTTTGAGTGGTGGCTTGAACGCGCAAAACGTCGGTGATGCGATTCGCCAGGTGCGTCCGTTTGCCGTCGATGTCTCCAGTGGCATCGAGGTCCCGGGCGCAAAGGGCGTGAAGGATCACGCCCGCATGGCGGCGTTCGTGCGCGCAGTGCGTGAAGCGGACGCGGGATGAATCCGGGGTGGATGCCCCTTTGGCCGGCACGGCCCACGCAACGTGGGTCCTCCCAAGCCCGGCCGAGCGAGTGACTTATGTACAATTTGCCAGATGAACGCGGCCATTTTGGCCCTTATGGCGGCGTATTCGCTGCCGAAACCCTCATGCAGGCGATCGACGAGCTGCGCGACGCCTACGCGAAATTCAAGGACGATCCCGACTTCGTCGCCGAATATCGGCGCGAGCTCAAGCATTTCGTCGGCCGTCCGTCGCCGATTTATCACGCAGAGCGCTGGAGCGAGCTGCTGGGCGGCGCGCAGATCTATCTGAAGCGCGAAGACCTGAACCACACCGGCGCGCACAAGGTGAACAACGTGATCGGCCAGGCGCTGCTCGCGAAGCGCATGGGCAAGCCGCGCGTGATCGCCGAAACCGGCGCGGGCCAGCACGGCGTGGCCACCGCGACCATTGCCGCGCGCTTCGGCATGGAGTGCGTGGTCTACATGGGCGCCGAAGACGTGCGCCGCCAGGCCGCCAACGTCTATCGCATGAAGCTGCTGGGCGCGACCGTGGTTCCGGTGGAGTCGGGCTCGCGCACGCTCAAGGACGCGCTCAACGAAGCCATGCGCGACTGGGTCACCAACGTCGAAAACACCTTCTACATCATCGGCACCGTGGCGGGCCCGCACCCGTACCCGATGATGGTGCGCGACTTCCAGCGCGTGATCGGCGACGAATGCCGCGTGCAGATGCCCGAAATGACGGGCCGCCAGCCGGACGCCGTGATCGCATGCGTGGGCGGCGGATCGAACGCGATGGGCATCTTTTATCCGTACATCGAAGAAAGTTCGGTGCAGTTGATCGGCGTCGAGCCCGCCGGCGACGGCATGGAGACAGGCCGCCACGCCGCCTCGCTCGCCGCCGGCACCGTTGGCGTGCTGCACGGCAACCGTACCTACCTGCTGCAGGACGAGAACGGCCAGATCATCGAGACGCATTCGATTTCGGCGGGCCTCGACTATCCGGGCGTCGGTCCCGAGCACGCGTGGCTCAAGGACAGCGGCCGCGCGCAGTACGTGACGATCGACGACGAGGAAGCGCTCAAGGCGTTCCACGACTGCTGCCGCATCGAAGGCATCATTCCCGCGCTCGAATCGAGCCACGCGCTCGCGTACGCGACGAAACTCGCGCCCACGTTGCCGAAGGAGAAAATCCTGCTGGTGAACCTGTCGGGCCGCGGCGACAAGGACATGCACACGGTCGCCGAGCGATCGGGCATCCAGTTCTGAGCGCCCGGAGCGACTTAAGCGATGCGTGACGAGTTCGACGAGCCGCAGATGCCGGCCCCCGTGGGCGAGGTGAACGCCGAAGCGGCTGCTCTGGAAGCCGCCGAAGCGGTTGCCAATGCCGCTGCCGTTTTGCCCACGGTGCCCGACACCATCCGGCTCCTGAACCGCGATTTTCTGACCGATGCCGCGAACCTGCCCGACGCCTCGATCGACCTGATCGTCGCCGACCCGCCCTACGGGCTCGGCAAGGACTACGGCAACGACTCCGACATGCGTTCGGGCGAGGACTTCCTCGCCTGGACGTACGAATGGCTCGACCTGGCGATACCGAAGCTCAAGCCCACGGGCTCGCTCTACGTGTTCTGCACGTGGCAGTACGCGCCCGAGATCTTCGTCTATCTCAAGTCGAAACTCACGATGATCAACGAGATCGTCTGGGATCGTCGCGTGCCCAGCATGGGCGGCACGACGCGCCGTTTCACGTCGGTGCACGACAACATCGGATTCTTCGCGGTTTCGAAGGACTACTATTTCGATCTCGATCCCGTCCGCATCCCGTACGATGCCGTCACGAAGAAGGCGCGTTCGCGCAAGTTGTTCGAAGGCAGCAAGTGGCTCGAGCTCGGCTACAACCCCAAGGACGTCTGGTCCGTTTCGCGGCTGCATCGCCAGCACGCGGAGCGTGTGGATCATCCCACCCAGAAGCCTCTGGAGATCGTCGAGCGCATGGTGCTCGCGAGCTGCCCGCCGGGCGGCCGC
>DATBXG010000853.1:0-3364 GCA_036514415.1 Paraburkholderia sp. | reverse complement strand
GAGATCGGCGAGCGCGGCCATGCGGCGCAGGATCGGCTCGTAGCCGTGCGCCATGAGGTTGCGGTAGTTCGGATCGAAGCTGATCTTCACGCCGGCCGCGCGCAGCTCGGCGGCGAGCGTGGCGAGCGTTTCGCCGAGCGGCTGGCGCACGAGGCTGATGCAGCCGAAGTGCGCCCACTTCGCGTGCGCGCGCCAGCCTTCGGGCAGCTTCGCGGGATCGAAGGCGAGGTCGGCGCTGTGCTCGCCGATGAAGTAGTACGCGGGCGGATGCGTCTGATGCACGATCGCGAGCAGCGGCGCGCGCTCCACGCGTTGCATGAAGCGCATGTCGAGGCCGGCGGCCACGCTCGCGTTCCACAGTTCGTCCGAGAAGTTGTCGACACCGAGCGAGCCCACGCACGCTGTTGGCAGCCCGAGCCGCGCGACCGCGCGCGCGACGTTCCAGCCCGCGCCGCCGGGGTGGGCGCGCCAGTGCGAGTCGGCGCCTGGCTGTGTGCCATGCGGCGCGCCTTCGGGCGCAGGCACGCGCACGAGATCGGTGAGGATGTCGCCGGCCGAGATGAAGGCCGGGAAGCCGGACGAGAAGTCCGGGCCAGTGCTGCAGCTGCTCATCGTCTTGGTCCTCAGCTTGGGTTCTGGCCGGTCGTGTCACCAGCGGTTGCCGCTTCCTCGCGACCCACGACCGGCGCCATGCCGCGTCCGGGCAGCGCGTTCAGCGCTTCGTAGCATGCCCCCATGGTGTGATAGTCGGTCTTGCCGGCGGGGCTCTTTTCGTCACTGTACTTGCGGTTGTCACAGGTGAGGATGCGATACCACGCACCATGACGATGATCGACGAAATTCGCCCAGCTGTAGCGCCAGACTTCGTCGTAGCAGTCCCAGAAGCGCTCGTTGCCGGTGCGCTTGCCGAGCAGCGCCGCAGTGGCGAAGGTTTCGGCCTGCACCCAGAAGTACTTGTCGTGATCGCACACGGTGCCGTCGGGGCCGAAGCCGTAGTAGAGGCCGCCGTGATCGTCGTCCCAGGCGTGCGCCATGGCGGCGTCGAAGAGTTCGATCGCGCGCGGCAGCAGCCAGGGCAGCGGGCGGTGCCGTTCGAGCAGCAAGAGGAGCTTCGCCCACTCGGTTTGATGGCCCGGCTGGAAGCCCCACGGGCGGAAGATGTTCGAGCTGTCGTCCTCGTTGTAATGCCAGTCCACGGACCAGTCCGCGTGAAAGTGCTCCCACACGAGACCCTGCGAGAGCTTCGCCTGGCGCAGCGTGATGTTCGACGCGACGCGCTCGGCACGGTCGAGATAGACGAGATGGCCCGTCGCCTCGTAGGCCGCGAGCAGCGCCTCGGTCGTGTGCATGTTGGCGTTCTGGCCGCGATAGCCCGAGACGATCCAGTCGGCGCTCGCCTCGTCGGCGTAAAGGCCCGCGGCGCCGTCCCAGAAGCGGTGCTCCATGAGCTCGAAGGTCGCGCCGATCATCGGCCTCGCTTCTTCGATGCCGGCCATCGCCGCATGCGCGTAAGCGAGCAGCACGAAGGCGAGCCCGTAGCAATGGCGCGTGGCGTCGAGCAAGCGCTTCTTGCCGTCGCGCCAGTCGATCTCCCAGTCGTAGCCCTGCAATTGCGGGTCCCAGTGGCCGTCGCGCAGAAACTGCAGGCCGTGGCGCGCGTATTCGAGATGCTGCGGATCGCCGAACTCGCGATACGCCATCGCGTAGTTGAAGACGAAGCGGCAACTGCTCACGAGATGCCGCGAGTGCGCGTTGTAGATCGAGCCGTCGTCGCGGAAGTAGTGGAAGAAGCCGCCCGAGGCGTCGAAAACGGTCGGCGCGTAGAAGCGCAGCGTGTCCTGCACGTGGCCGAGCAGGAAGCCGCGGTCGCGAAAGCTCGCGACAACCGGCACTGGGCCGGCTTGTGCGGAGGCGGGGGAGGCGGTGTCGGCGGTCATCGTCATGGCTTTCTCTTCTGGCTTGGACGTGGCTTCAGCGTGTTTTCAACGTGTTGTCAGCGCAACTTCAACGCAACTTCGACGCAACTTCGGCAGGGCGCTTCAGGCGCTCTGCGGCGCGCCTGCAGTGTGACGGACAGTGCGTGCGGCGACGAGATCCGGTGACGCCGCACCCAATGTGCTTGCTCGTGCGACGAGCTGCACGGGCAAGCGGATCTCGCTGGCGGCGGGCGCCTCTTCGAGCAGCAGCTCGACGCCGCGCCGCCCGAGCGCTTCCTTGTCGACGGCGATCGTCGAGAGCGGCGGCGTGGCGTGCGTCGCGCCCGCGATATCGTCGAAGCCGATGATGGCGATGTCCTCGGGCACGCGCAGGCCATTGGCGAGGCACACGCGCATGGCCGCGAGCGCGGCGGCGTCGTTGTAGGCGAAGAGGGCGTCGGGCGGCGGGCGGGATGCGGTGCGCGCGGCGTCGAGCATGCGCTGCATGGCGAGCGACGCGCCCGTGTCGGGGTCGAGCCCGCCGTCTATCGTCGTTTCGAGCGACGGGTCGAACAGGAGCCCCGCCTCGAAGAACGCGCGGCGGTAGCCGAGCGCGCGCTGCGCGATGCTGTAGTGCGCGAGCGACCCGCCGATGAACGCGATGCGCCGCCGCCCCAGCGCGAACAGGTGCCGCATGGCGAGCGCGGCGCCCGCCGCGTTGTCGATGTTCACCGAACGCAGGCCCGGCGCCCACAGGTCGATCAGCACGAGCGGCCGTTGCAGCGCGACGAGCGCGGCGAGCATTTCCGGTTCGACGAAGCCCGCCACGGCGATGGCGTCGGGCGCGTGCAGGCGCAACTGCTGGACGGTGTCGTCGGCGGGGCCGGCGGTGAGGAGCGCGGGCACGATGCCGTGCTCGCGGCAGGCTTCTTCCACGCCGTGCAGCACGTGCGAGAAGAACGGGCTCGCGGCGAAATTGTTGTGCTGGCGGTGCAGCAGGAACGTGAGCCGGCGAATGCGCGGACGCAGTTGCGCGCAGTCGTAGCCGAGCGTGCGCGCGACTTCGACGATGCGCTCGCGCGTGGCCTCGGAGAGGCCCGGCTGGTTTTTCAGCGCGCGCGACACCGTGCCGATCGACACGTTGGCCGCCTGCGCGACGTCACGAATGGTTGTCCCCATGATTCCTGGCAAGCGGTGGCGCGAAGCGCGTTCCGGGAGTGGTCAGGTGTGCGGCGATTGTATAGTAAAAATCTGTTCAGCGAACCTGCATCAACGCTGCTTTTTCACGGTAAATACCCGTAAACACGGAGATAAACGTAAATTTACATGTTTAGTAAAATTAACTAAACACGCTCCGGCACGATCTAGCGACGACGCAACATCGCGAACGCGAAAGCACGACGGGCCGGTCGCGCGGCACGGGCCGCGCGGCCGGCCCGTTGTCTTGA
>DATBXG010000852.1:0-5928 GCA_036514415.1 Paraburkholderia sp. | reverse complement strand
TCACTGGTACGGCCTCCAGCGCTGCCACGAGCGCGGCCGGCTGCCTCTTCGTGCTGGTGCTGCGCTGGCGCTCGCTCGCGACCGTGCGCTGGCACTGGGTGCTGCCGATGCTCGGACTTGCCGCGGGCGTGACCAACGTCGGCTTCGTGTGGGGCGCGATCCACGGCGAAGTGATGCGCGTGCTGCTGCTCTTTTATCTGACCCCGGCGTGGACGGCGCTCTTCGCGCACTTCATCCTGCACGAGCGCCTCACCTGGGCGGGCGGCGCGCTCGCCGCGCTCTCGTTACTGGGTGCCGTGCTGATGCTCTGGTCGCCGCAGCTCGGCGTGCCACTGCCCGCCAGCGCCGCCGAATGGGCCGGTCTAATCGGCGGCATGGGGTTCGCGATGAGCAATGTGCTGGTCGTGAAGACGAGCCGGGTGCTTCCGCACATGAAGCCGGAGATGCGCACTGCCGTGATCTTCGCGGGCGCGGCACTGTTCGGCGCGCTGACCTCGTGCTTCGAGCCGATGGCGGCCGCACCGGCAGGCGAGCATCTCGCGCGTGTCGTGCTGCTCGTGCTGGCGCTCGGCATCGTGCTCGGCAGCAACAACATGCTCGTTCAGTATGGGCTCGCCCGCGTGCCGGCGAACCGCGCCTCGATCATCATGCTGTTCGAGATCGTGGTGACGGCGCTCTCGTCGTGGCTGTTCGCCGGCGAGACGCCGGGCCCGCGCGAATGGGCGGGCGGCGCGTGCATCGTGCTGGCTTCGCTGCTCTCGAGCTGGCTGCACCGCGCGCAGGACGCGCGCAAGCGCGGCGCGCACGCGAGCGCCGACGCGAGCGTCATGACCCACGCGGACGCGAGCCGCACCGACGAGGCGGACGACACCGGCGATGGCCCCGGCAACGGCCCCGGACGCGGTGGCGGTGACGGTGGCAGCCGCGGCGACGAGGACGGCGGCAACAGTGGCGACGACGGCGGTGATAACGACAGGAATAACAACGGGGGCTCCGGCCCAGGGCCTTCCCGCGCGCGGAATGGCGCGCGTGCGATGGTATGATTGCCGCTGATTCCCGCCGACCGCTCGCGCGCAAGCGCGTTCGCGCGGCGAGCCGTGGCGGCTGCCCTGAGCGCGTACCGCCGTGCGATCGATACCGGATTGGCGGCGGCGCGCGGCGTGCGGCACGGGCGGTCCCGTTCACCACTATTCAAACAGCGATATCGCCGTGCGTCTGACCTCGATTAAACTCGCTGGCTTCAAATCATTCGTCGATCCCACGCATTTCCAGGTTCCGGGCCAACTCGTCGGGGTGGTCGGGCCGAACGGCTGTGGGAAATCCAACATCATCGACGCGGTGCGCTGGGTGCTCGGCGAATCCCGGGCGTCTGAGCTGCGCGGCGAGTCGATGCAGGACGTCATCTTCAACGGTTCCACCGCGCGCAAGCCGGGCAGCCGCGCGAGCGTCGAACTGGTGTTCGACAATGCGGACGGGCGCGCCGCCGGCCAGTGGGGCCAGTATGCCGAGATTGCCGTGAAGCGTGTGCTCACGCGTGACGGCACCTCGAGCTACTACATCAACAACCTGCCGGCGCGCCGGCGCGACATCCAGGACATCTTCCTCGGCACGGGCCTCGGTCCGCGCGCCTACGCGATCATCGGGCAGGGCATGATCTCGCGCATCATCGAGGCGAAGCCCGAAGAGCTGCGCGTGTTCCTCGAGGAAGCCGCGGGTGTTTCGAAGTACAAGGAACGCCGCCGCGAGACCGAGAACCGCCTGCACGACACGCGCGAGAACCTCACGCGCGTGGAGGACATCGTGCGCGAGCTGTCCACCAACCTCGAAAAGCTCGAGGGCCAGGCGGTCGTCGCCACGAAGTTCCGCGAGCTGCAGTCCGAGGGCGAGGAGAAGCAGCGCCTGCTTTGGCTCTTGCGCAAGAACGAGGCGGCGGGCGAGCAGCAGCGCCAGCAGCGCGCGATCGAGCAGGCGCAGATCGACCTCGAGCGCCACACCGCGCAGCTGCGCGAAGTGGAAGCGCAGCTCGAAACCCTGCGCGTCGCCCATTACTCGGCAAGTGACGCCATGCAGGGCGCGCAGGGCGCGCTCTATGAAGCGAACGCCGAAGTGAGCCGTCTCGAAGCCGAGATCAAGTTCATCGTCGAATCGCGTAACCGTGTGCAGGCGCAGATCGCCGCGCTCACCGCGCAGCGCGAGCAATGGCAGGCGCAGGCGCAGAAGGCGCAGGACGACATCGAAGACGCCGAGGAGCAACTGGCGATCGCCGAGGAAAAGGCGGCGCTCGCCGAGGAAGATGCAGCGGCGAAGCAGGAAGCGCTGCCCGCGCTCGAAAACCGCTGGCGCGATGCGCAGGCGCAACTGAACGACGAGCGCGCGGGCATCGCGCGAACCGAGCAGGCCATCAAGCTCGAAGCGGCGCACCAGCGCAACGCCGACCAGATGCTCCAGCAGCTTCAGCAACGCCATGAGCGCCTGAAGTCGGAGGAAGGCGGCCTCGACGCGCCCGACGAAGTCCAGCTCGAAGAGTTGCGCATGCAGCTGGCCGAGCAGGAGGAGATCCTTCACGAGGCGCAGGCGCGCCTGGCTGTTGCGCAGGAAACGGTGCCGCGCCTCGACGCGGAACGCCGCGCGGCTCACGAGCGCGTGCAGGCGGAAAACGCGCAGATTCACCAGATCGAAGCCCGTCTTGCCGCGCTCAAGCAACTGCAGGAGAACGTGCAGACCGAAGGCAAGATCCAGCCGTGGCTCGAACGTCACGAACTGGGCGCGCTGCCGCGGCTGTGGAAGAAGCTGCATGTCGAAGCGGGTTGGGAAACGGCGCTCGAAGCCGTGCTGCGCGAGCGGCTCGCCGCGCTCGAAGTGTCGAACCTCGACTGGGTGAAGGCGTTCGCGAGCGACGCGCCGCCCGCGAAGCTCGCGTTCTATTCGCCGCCCGCTGCGGGTCAGGCGCCCGCTGCGCCCGAGGGCCTCACGCCGCTGCTCTCGCTCGTGCGCATCGACGATGCAGGGCTGCGCGCGGTGCTGACCGAATGGCTCGGCTCGACCTACGTTGCCAACGATCTGGCCGAGGCGCTCGCCCAGCGCGCGCAGTTGCCGGGCGGCGGCGCATTCGTCGTGAAGGCTGGCCATATGGTGACGCGCGTGGGCGTGCAGCTGTACGCCGCCGACACCGAGCAGGCCGGCATGCTCGCGCGTCAGCAGGAAATCGAGAATCTCGAGCGCCAGGTGCGCGCCCAGGCACTGCTTGCCGACGAGGCACGCACGGCTGTCGTGCGCGCGGAAGCGGCGCACACGCAGGCCGCTCAGGTGCTAACGGAAATGCGCCAGCAGGCCGAGCGCGCGACCCAGCGCGTGCACGCGCTGCAGATGGACGTGCTGAAGCTGTCCCAGGCGCATGAGCGCTACACGGCGCGCAGCACGCAGATCCGCGAAGAACTCGAAGAGATTCGCACGCAGATCGAAGAGCAGCGCGCGTTGCGGGCGGAATCGGAGGCGAACTTCGAACGCCACGACGCTGAACTCGCGGAACTGCAGGCCCGTTTCGAGGACAACCAGCTTGCCTTCGAAGCGTTCGACGAGGAACTCGGCGCGGCGCGCAACGAGGCGCGCGATCTCGAACGCGCTGCGGCGGACGCGCGCTTTGCCGCGCGCAACATGGCGAACCGCATCGAGGAGCTGAGGCGCAACATTCAGGTCGCGCACGATCAGAGCGAGCGCGTGGCCGTGTCGCTCGAAGACGCGCGTGCCGAGCTGGAAACGATCAACCAGCAGACCGCGCACACGGGTTTGCAGGACGCGCTGGAAATTCGCGCACAGAAGGAAGACACGCTGCGCGCCGCGCGCGCGGAACTCGACGACCTGAGCGCGAAGCTGCGGGCCGCCGACGAAACGCGCCTCGCCGCGGAGCGCGCGCTGCAGCCGCTGCGCGACCGCATCACCGAGCTTCAGCTCAAGGAACAGGCCGCGCGACTGAACGGCGAGCAGTTCGTCGAACAGCTGCAGGCGGCGGGCGTCGACGAAACCGCGCTGCAGGAGAAGCTCACGGCGGACATGAAGCCGGCGTATCTGCAAGGCGAGGTCACGCGCATCAACAACGCGATCGCGGCGCTTGGGCCCGTGAACATGGCGGCGCTCGACGAGCTGGCGGCGGCGAAGGAGCGCAAGACCTTCCTCGATGCACAGTCGGCCGACCTCACGAGCGCGATCGAAACGCTCGAAGACGCGATCCGCAAGATCGACCAGGAAACGCGCACGCTGCTGCAGGGCACTTTCGACGAAGTGAACCGTCATTTCGGCGAGCTGTTCCCGCGTCTCTTCGGCGGCGGCCAGGCGAAGCTCATCATGACGGGCGACGAGATTCTCGACGCCGGCGTGCAGGTGATGGCGCAGCCGCCCGGCAAGAAGAATTCGACGATTCACCTGCTTTCCGGCGGCGAGAAGGCGCTCACGGCCACGGCCCTCGTGTTCGCGATGTTCCAGCTCAACCCGGCGCCGTTCTGTCTGCTCGACGAAGTGGACGCGCCGCTCGACGACGCGAACACCGAGCGCTTTGCGAACCTCGTGCGTGCGATGTCGGACAAGACGCAGTTCCTGTTCATTTCGCACAACAAGATCGCCATGGAGATGGCGCAGCAGCTCATCGGCGTGACGATGCAGGAGCAGGGCGTTTCGCGCATCGTCGCGGTCGACATGGAAACTGCGGCGGGTTTCGCCCAGAATACGGTCTAATCGTTTTATACGGTCTAACAGACGGCGCGCGCTGCGCGGCCGGCGGTGCCATTGCTGAAGCCGCCGCCGTGCGCAATGCGAGCGCCACAGAAACGGCGCGCACGGTGCGCGCGTCGTCGAATAAGAATTGCTGATGGAGCATGCATGGACGAGTTGACTCTCGGGTTGATCGGCGCGGGCGCCGTGGTAGTCGGGGGCGTGGTGGTCTACAACGCGTGGCAGGGCGCGAGGGTGCGCCGGCGCATGCCGCGCCCGATGCCCGAAGAGGCGGTCGAAGCGCCGCAGCGCGAGGAGTTCCAGGAGCAGAGCCCGTTTATCGAACCGGCGCATGCTCCGTCGCGCCGCGAGCCGTCGCTTGCGGGCAGCACGGAAGCCGAGCGGGTAGAGCCGGGTTTCGGGACCGCGGCGCCGCTTGACACGCCGGCCGACATCCAGGCGGAAACGACGACACCCAACGGCTTTCCGGAGGCTGAATCCAGTGCGGACGAGGGTGCGGATACGGCGCCGGCTGCAAGTGCGGCTGCCCCGCAATCCGTGAAGAACGACGCCGACGAAGCCGAGCGCATCGAGCCGGTCATGCCGGCCGCCACGACGATCTCTTCGGCGCCGCCCGCCGTGGTTGACCGTCGCATCGACTGCATCGTGCCGATCCGGCTTGGTGCGCCGGTGGCGGGCGAGCGCGTGATTCCGTTTGCACAGCGGCTGCGCCGCGCGGGCAGCAAGCCGGTTCACATCGAAGGCAAACCCGAAGGGGGCGACGGCTGGGAGTTGCTCCAAGGCGGCGTGCGCTACGAGGAACTGCGCGCGGCTGCGCAACTCGCGAATCGCAACGGCCCGCTCAACGAACTCGAATTCTCGGAATTCGTGACCGGCGTGCAGCAGTTCGCCGACGCGCTCGACGCCGCGCCCGAGTTTCCGGACATGATGGAAACGGTCGCCATGGCGCGCGAACTGGACGGCTTCGCGGCGCAATGCGACGCACAGCTTTCCGTCAACGTGATGTCGGATGGCGCGCCGTGGTCGGCAAACTACGTGCAGGCCGTGGCGGCGCAGGACGGCTTGCTGCTTTCGCGCGACGGCACGCGCTTCGTGAAGCTCGACGCGAAGCAGAGCCCGGTGTTCATGCTGCAATTCGGCGACACCAACTTCCTGCGCGATGACCTGACCTACAAGGGCGGCGAGTTGATCACGCTGATTCTC
>DATBXG010000851.1:0-2155 GCA_036514415.1 Paraburkholderia sp. | reverse complement strand
GAGCGCCGTCAGCGCCGCGAACAGGGCGCGGCGCGCGTCCGGCGAACGGCCGTTCAGAGGACGGGGAAGCGAATCGTTCATGCAATCATGCCTTGCGTGGACGGCCCGGCGCTCAGGACGAGCCGCCGGAGTCAGCCGGGGCGATGGCTCCGCGGACGTTGCCGAAGAGCTGGATGACCCGGGTGACGTTGTTGTAGTTCATGCCGCTGGTGGCCGTCATGACCGACTGGCCGCGACGAAGTTTAACCGGCTTTTCGGTCAGGATCACATCGTCGTTCACCAGCACTTTGAAATGCTCTGAATCAGCCTGCATTTGCGGGTCGCCGGCGCCGGCCGCCCGCAGGATGCGCGCGTTGTCGTACAGGTTCACGATCGAGGCGTCGGCGTTGACCGTGCCGCGCTCGCCCGTGGCCGTCACGATCGGCTTGCCGGGCTGGAACGCGCGCACGGCCGGATTCGTGAGGTCGCTGTTCTCGTCGTCCTCGTAGTGAACCATGCGCGTGGCGGTGAGCCGGTACTGCGTCGCGCCCGACTGGTCGAGCTCGGACACCGAGAAGTTGTCGGCGAAATAGTCGGGCGTATGCGTGAGCGGACGCGGCGCCGCCTCCTTCTCGCGCGGCTGGACGGCCTGCAGCAGCCACCACGTGAAGCCGGCGAGCGCGGCGACGCACACGAGCGGCACGAGCGAGGTGAGGCGGAACTTCTGGTTCATCGCGGCATCCCGGCCAGCGGCGCGCAGGCCTCGGCGAGCAGGGCTTCGTAGCGGTTTTGCGCGCGCAGGATCAGGTCGGTGACTTCGCGCACGGCGCCGTGGCCGCCCACCTTGTCCGACACCCAGTGGGCGCGCGAGAGTACCTCCGGATGGGCGTTCGCGGGCGCGGCCGCGAAGCCGCACTGGAGCATCACGCCGAGGTCGGGCCAGTCATCGCCCATGTAGCCGCACGCTTCGGGCGCGATGCCCGTTTGCGACAGCAACTCGGCGAACGCCACGCGCTTGTCTTCCACGCCCTGCCACAGATGGGTGATCTTCAGTTCCTTCGCGCGCACGGCGACGATCTCGGAGCGGCGCCCGGTGATGATGGCCGTGTCGATGCCGGCTTCGCGCAGGAGCTTCGCGCCGTGGCCGTCGATCGAGTTGAACGCCTTCATCGTGTCGCCCGCGCCGGTGAAGAGCAGGCCGCCGTCGGTGAGCACGCCGTCGACGTCGAAAATCATGAGCCGCACACGCGCGGCGCGCGCGGTTGCGTCGAGTGGGCTAGCCATCAGATCACCTTCTTGGAGAACAGGTCGTGCATGTTGAGCGCGCCGATCAGCGTGCCCTCGGCATCGACGACCAGCATCTGATTGATGCGATGGCGCTCCATCAGTTCCACGGCTTCGACGGCCAGTTGATCGGGACCGATGGTGCGCGGGCCCTTCGTCATGACCTGCGCGATCGGCAGGTCGCGGAAGTCGCCCACGCGCTCGAGCACGCGGCGCAGGTCGCCGTCGGTGAAAATGCCTTCCACGCGGTTGTCCGCGTCGACGATCGCCGTCATGCCCATGCGCTTCGCCGTGAGCTGGAAGAGCGCGTCGCGCACGGTCACGTCGTCGCGCACTTTCGGAATCTCGTCGCCGGTGCGCATCACGTCGCGCACATAGGTGAGCAGGCGCCGGCCGAGCGCTCCGCCCGGATGCGAGCGCGCGAAGTCGTCGGCGCCGAAGCCGCGCGCGTCGAGCACGGCGACCGCGAGCGCGTCGCTCAAGGCGAGCGCCGCCGTGGTGCTCGCGGTGGGCGCGAGGTTCAGCGGGCAGGCTTCCTTCTCCACGCCTGCGTCGAGATGCACGTCCGAGAGCTTGCCGAGCGTCGATTGCGGGCGATTGCCCGTCATGCCGATGAGCTTCGCGCCGATGCGCTTGACGAGCGGCAGGATCGCCACGAGCTCTTCGGACTCGCCGGAGTTCGACAGGCCGATGAACACGTCGTCGGCGGTGACCATGCCGAGGTCGCCGTGGCTCGCTTCCGCCGGATGCACGAAGAATGCGGGCGTGCCGGTGGACGCCAGCGTGGCCGCGAGCTTGCGGGCAATGTGGCCCGATTTGCCGATGCCGGAGACGACCACGCGTCCGCGGCAGCTGAGGATGAGGTCGACCGCGCTGACGAAGCTGTCGTCGA
>DATBXG010000850.1:0-13094 GCA_036514415.1 Paraburkholderia sp. | reverse complement strand
CGCAGTCCGGGTATGACATATGCCGGTCTGTCGGTTTCGCACATACACTCGCCAGGACGAACTTCGGTGACGGAAAGCACCCGCTTGCGGCCGCGTGCATCGACGAATGCAACGGTGTCGCCCGGTTTGGCCTTGCCGAGGAGCGACGCCTCGACGGGAATCGCCAGCACCTCGGAATCGGATTGAGTGCCGTCCTCGATCGTTAGCCGCACACGGGCGAGACGGGTCACGTGCCCCAGAGCGTCGCGGCCCGGCCGCAACTTGACGACGGCCGGTCCGGGCGCGATCGGACCGGTACGGAGCTTCGGTCCGGCGAGGTCGAACGAAATCAGGCAACGCTGGCCAAGTTCGCGCTCGGCATGGCGAAGATGCTTGACCATCTGCTCCCAGGTCGCCGGGGAATCGTGCGCGCAATTGATCCGCATGATTCCCATGCCGGCTTCAACCAGCCTGCGAATCAGATCCGGGTCGCCAGCCGCCTCCCCGGGCATGGTGACCATGATCCGGGTCCGGCGCCCTTGCGGCGCGGCGCCCAGGATGGCGTTCGTGTGCTCGTCGAGCAACGCTGGGCCGCTATCGAATGTGATCGACGGATCTTCGATAACATCGGTGGGAACGGGTTCGGCCAGCAGCGTGTAGAGCACGCGTAGCACGGCCTGCAGCGAGGCCATGACCCGCGACTCCATGCGCCCCAGGGAACTGAGTCCGAGGCGCGCCAGATCGTCCTGAAGGGCGCGCACGTCATGGCGCCGCACCGCGAGGTAGTGGACGAGATTGACCGTGCTGGCCCGCATCGAGGGCGCCGCCAATTCGGACGCCGCGCTAAATTCGTGCTCGGCTGCGAGAGCCGCGAACCGCAACTCTTCGACGCCGTCTTTCACCTGCGCGAGCCGGGTCTCCCAGGAAACCTCACTTGCCGTTTTTTCCCTCGTGTTCATCGCAGGCAACTCCCGCGTGCCAAACTTTCACCGTAGTCAGGCAGCGTGACAGTTGCGTGAACCCGCTGGTCTTCCTTGAATTGCACGTGCAGTAACGTATGCTGCGGTCAGGACGCACCTGACTTCTTCCCGCTGTTTGCCAGTCCTGTGAGGTCGCCGGAAGAGCCGGCCCCGTCGACCGACCGTCAACGCTCCCGCAGCGCAACCCCTGCAATCTGCTTCACACCTCGGGCGTTGCGGCACGGGCAAGGAGATGCAGATATGGGCAATACCGTCTCTTCGGACATTCCCCTGCAGGCGATGCCACTCGATAGCAGTGAGCTTCGATTGATCGACGGCTGGTGGCGCGCATGCAATTACCTGTCGGTCGGAATGATCTTCCTCACGGACAACCCGCTGCTGCGGGCGCCGCTGAAGCCGGAGCACGTCAAGGCGCGTCTGCTCGGGCATTGGGGCGCAAGTCCAGCCCTTTCCTTTGTCTGGGCGCACCTGAACCGGCTCATCAGACGCGACGACCTCAACATGATCTTCATGGCCGGCCCCGGACACGGCGCACCCGGCGTGCTCGGGCCGACGTATCTCGAAGGCACGTACTCAGAGGTGTATCCGGACAAAAGCGAAGACGCCGAGGGCATGCAGAAGTTTTTCAAGCAGTTCTCCTTTCCGGGGCATATCGGTTCGCACGTGACGCCGGAAACGCCCGGCTCGATCCACGAGGGAGGTGAACTGGGCTACAGCCTGTCTCATGCCTATGGCGCCGCGCTCGACAATCCGGATCTCATCGTGGCCTGCGTGATCGGAGACGGCGAAGCCGAGACCGGCCCGCTCGCGACAGCATGGCATTCAAACAAGTTCGTCAACCCGGTGCGTGACGGCACCGTGCTGCCCATCCTCAACCTCAACGGCTACAAGATCGCCAACCCGACGGTTCTTTCACGCATCAGCCACGAAGAACTGGAAGCGCTGTTCATTGGTTACGGCTACAGGCCGTATTTCGTCGAGGGGGAGGACCATGACACGATGCACCAGAAGATGGCGGCGACGCTCGACGCCGTAGCCGCCGAGATTCGCGCGATTCGCGAACGCGCGCGAACTGCCGATACGGTGGAGCGGCCACGCTGGCCAATGATCGTGCTGCGCACGCCCAAAGGCTGGAGCGGACCGAAGGAAATCAACGGCCACAAGGTCGAAGGATCGTGGCGCGCGCACCAGGTGCCATTCTCGGACGTGCGCGGCAATGCGGCGAACATGGCGGTGCTGGAAAGCTGGCTGCGTAGTTACCGGCCAGACGAACTCTTTGACGAAAACGGCCGGCTGGTGCCCGAACTGAAAGCGCTTGCGCCACGCGGGCAGCGTCGTATGAGCGCCAATCCGCACGCCAATGGAGGGGTATTGCGCCGCGAGTTGAAACTGCCTGATTTTCGGGACTATGCCGTCGAGGTGACGCAAGCCGGAAAGGTTCTCCGGGAAAACACGCGGCCGCTCGGCGAGTTCCTGCGTGATGTCATGCGCTGCAACATGAAGACGTTCCGCGTATTCGGACCTGACGAGACGGCATCGAATCGCCTTCAGGCGATCTATGAAGTTTCAAAAAAAGTCTGGATGGCCGATCTCTTGCCGGAGGACGAGGATGGCGGCGAACTCGCGCGCGATGGCCGGGTCATGGAAATCCTCTCGGAGCACACGTTGATGGGCTGGCTCGAAGGGTACCTGCTCTCCGGACGGCACGGCTTTTTCCACACTTACGAAGCCTTCGCGCACGTGGTCGATTCGATGTTCAACCAGCATGCAAAATGGCTCGACATCTGCAAGAACCATGTGCCATGGCGCGCGTCGGTTGCGTCGGAGAATATCCTGCTTTCATCGACCGTGTGGCGCCAGGATCACAACGGCTTTTCGCACCAGGACCCGGGCTTCATCGATCTGGTCACCAACAAGAGCCCGTCGGTCACGCGCGTCTATCTGCCGCCCGACGCCAACACGTTGCTGGTGATCGCCGATCATTGCCTGCGCTCCACGAACTGCATCAACGTCATCGTGGCCGACAAGCAAAAGCATCTCCAGTTCACGACGATCGACGAGGCGGTCGTGCACTGTGCAAAGGGGATCGGCGTGTGGCGCCGCGCGTGCTCTGACGAAGATGCGGAGCCGGACGTCGTGATGGCGTGCTGCGGTGACGTCGCAACGCAGGAGGCGCTCGCGGCGACCGCGATCCTGCGCGAACGTCTTCCCGAGCTCAAGCTGCGCTTCGTGAACGTGGTCGACCTCTTCAAGATGCAACCCATCACTGAGCATCCACACGGTTCGAAGCCGCGCGAATTCGACAGTCTGTTCACGGTCGACAAACCGGTCATCTTCAACTTCCACGGATATCCGTGGTTGATCCACAAGCTCTCCTATCGATTTCGCAATCACGACAACATTCATGTGCGAGGCTACAAGGAGAAGGGCAATATCAACACGCCGCTCGAACTCGCAATCCTCAATCAGGTCGACCGCTTCAATCTCGTCATCGACGTGCTGGACCGCGTGCCGCGCTTGCAGGGCAGAACCGCGCATCTTCGGGAGGACATGAGGAACGCGATCATCAGCAACCTGAACTACGCGCACAC
Source organism: Paraburkholderia sp. (assembly GCA_036514415.1). Lineage (GTDB taxonomy): Bacteria > Pseudomonadota > Gammaproteobacteria > Burkholderiales > Burkholderiaceae > Paraburkholderia. Next base: position 9,544 of record DATBXG010000850.1, on the reverse strand, counting down.
GCATGGCATTGACCGTGCCGAGATCACGGACTGGGTCTGGCCGGAGTAGCTGCGCGTACGGGTCAGGCCGCGGAGCACAAACATCGCCGCGGCTCCTGCTGCGCAGGTCGGAACGCTTTGTGCGGTCGGCAATCGTTAAGCATTGCGAAGCAATGTATGGCGTTTTCCAGGTGAGAGTTGCCCTTGAAATGCTGCGAGAGTGAATCGCATGCTCCCTACGCCACGGCGCCGGGATCGCGGTTTCCGCCGGGCGCGACGGTTGTGCCCGGCGGCGTGAACTTTTGCGTCTTTTGCCGCGATGCGACGCAGATTGAACTGTTGCTCTATGCGAGCGAGACGAGCCCCGAGCCAGTCCAGGTGATCGCCCTCGATCCGGCTTTCAACCGCTCGTATTACTGGTGGCATGTGCTGGTGGCGAATCTTCCCGCACATATGTGTTACACGTGGCGCGTACGCGCCTTGCGCGACACAGCTTCCGGCGGACGTGCCGTGGAGGCGCATGTGGAACTTCTCGACCCATACGCTCGCGCGGTGAGCGACGTCCTTTGGAACCGTTGTCGCGCCATCGAGGGCCCAGAAACCGGACACATCTCGTATCGCGCGATTGTCTGCGAAGCGTTGCCGGGATGCGAGGTACAGGCTGGGCAAACTCAAGAGGGGCTTGACGACGCGATCATCTACGAACTTCACGTCGGCGGCTTCACGCGCCATCCGTCGAGCGAGGCGCGCCACCCCGGCACCTTCGCCGCGCTCATCGAGAAGATCCCTTACCTGCGGGATCTCGGCGTGACTCACGTTGAACTGCAGCCCGTGATGGCGTTCGACGAACAGGACGTGCCTCCCCAGGTCGCGAGACGCGGCCTCTCGAACTACTGGGGCTATAGCACGCACAGTTTCTACAGCCCGCATCCGCGCTTCTGTGTGGACCCGCGGCGCGCCCCCCAGGAGTTTCGTGCGCTTTCCGACGCTTTGCACGCCGCAGGAATTCGTGTTTTGCTGGACGTGGTGTTCAATCACACGGCGGAGGGTGGCGACTCGGGGCCGGTCATCAATTTCAAGGGGCTGGCAAACGATATTGTTTACCAGTACGGAGACCCGGACCGGCGACGCTACCTCGATTTCACGGGCTGCGGCAATACGGTCAACTGCAACCATCCGCTCGTGTCCGCCTACATCATTCATTGTCTCGAGTACTGGGTCGAATTTCTGGGTGTCGACGGCTTCCGGTTCGATCTGGCGAGCGTCTTCGTACGCAACCAGCAGGGCGATCTGATGGTCGATCCCCCGCTTCCCTGGGCTCTCGAATCCTCGCGTGTTCTCTCCCGGTTGCCGCTCATTGCCGAAGCATGGGATGCGGCGGGGCTGTATCACGTCGGCGCGTTCCCCGGCATGGCGTGGGCCGAATGGAACGGCCGCTACCGGGATGTCATCCGGCGCTTCGTACGAGGCGATCCCGGCATGATCGGGGAAGTCGCGACTTGCATGGCTGGCAGCGCGGACCTTTACGCGGACGACGGCAGGCTGCCGGCCAACAGCATCAACTTCGTGACGTGCCACGATGGCTTCACGCTGCACGACCTCGTGAGCTACAACGTCAAGCATAACGAAGCAAACGGTGATGATAACCGTGACGGCGGTAACGACAATTTCTCGTGGAATTGCGGCGAAGAAGGAGAAACCGACGATGCTCAGGTCCGGCAGCTCCGTGGTCGGCAGGCACGCAACCTGGTCGCCATTCTGCTCCTGAGCCAGGGCGTACCGATGATCCGTGCTGGCGACGAAGTGCTGCGCAGCCAGCGCGGCAACAACAATGCCTGGTGCCAGGACAACGAACTCTCGTGGTTCGACTGGGGGGCGCTGCAGCGCGAGGGCGCTATGCTGCGTTTCGTGCGCGAACTGATCGCGCTGCGCAAGCGCCACGCCAGCCTTCGCCGGCGCCGCTTTCTCACTGGCCAGCCGTCGCCGGGTCAGACGCAGCCCGATGTGACCTGGCACGGTGAACGGCTGCGCGAGCCAGGCTGGCACGAGCCGGGCGCGAGGCTGCTAGCGTTGTCGCTCGGCGAGGAGGAGCCTGGCGAGGTGCCGCTGCACATCGTGCTCAACATGTACGATAACGAGCGTCACGTTGCGCTTCCACGGCTCGATGGGCATTCATGGCGACGGATTGTCGACACCGCGTTGCCCAGTCCGCGAGACATCGTGTCCCCGGCGTACGAAGGTGCGATCGAATCGGATGAAGTCTGCGTGCAGGCGCGCAGTGTCGTGGTGCTGGAAGCGGACTAGCGGATGGCTGGCAGCGTCCGTCCCGCGGGCCCGGCCTTCTTCACCCGCCTGACACCGTTGAGCGGCGAAGTCAGCGCGGGAAAGTACTCAGATTCGCGGGCTACGATCGCGCTGCCGATCGTAGTATTCTCTACCGACGCGGCTCCCGGGGGGCGCTGATGTGCCATCGCGAAGCAGTCCAATACCCAGAAATACCCAGAAACACCCACATAACGAGGAGAAGTTGAATGAAGCTCTCGAAGCTCCTGCTCACCAGCGCGCTAGCCGTATCGGCACTCGGATTCACCGCCGTTTCCGCGCATGCGGAAGACCTGCTGGATTCCGTCAAACAGTCCGGGGTGCTCAAGATCGGCCTCGAAGGCACCTATCCTCCGTTTGATTCCCGTGACAGCAAGGGCGAGCTCGTCGGCTTCGACGTGGATGTCGCGAAGGCCGTGGCGGCCAAGCTCGGCGTCAAGCCCGAATTCATTCCCACCGAGTGGAGCGGCATTATCGCGGCGCTGCAGGCCGGCAAGTTCGACGTGATCGTCAACCAGGTGACCATCACGCCGCAACGCCAGCAGGCGCTCGACTTCAGCCAGCCGTACACGTACTCGGCGGCGCAGCTCATCCAGCGCGCCGACGACAAGCGCGACTTCAAGGCGCTCGACGAGTTCAAGGGCGACAAGAAGCTCGGCGTGACGCTCGGCACCAACTACGACCAGATGGCGCGCGCCGTGCCCGGCATCAATGTGCAGACTTATCCCGGCGCGCCCGAGAAGCTGCGCGACCTGGCCGCGAAGCGTATCGACGCGACGATCGACGACCGTCTGATGCTGCCGTACATCATCAAGACGTCGCAGCTGCCGCTGCGTCCGGGTGCGGTGCTCAAGGGTGCCGATCAGCAACAGGGTATTCCGTACCGCAAGGGCAACCCGAAATTCGATAAGGCGATCAATGACGCGCTGACCTCCCTCAAGGAGGACGGTACGCTCAAGAAGATCTCCATGCACTGGTTCGGCCAGGACGTCACGCAGCCCGCGGCGCAATAAGGCCTCGCGCGTATGCATCCGATCGCGCTGGCCGGGTCGTCGGCCCGCGCGATCGCTTCACGCCCCAAAGCATTCAACTCGCCTTAACGCGTTGCCTGCGTCAGCGTCCGCAGGTTCGCCACCTCTGCCACGCCCACTCCGCCTGTCTTGTTGTTCCAGCCCGTGCGCACGAATGTGAGCACGTCGGCGATCTGCTTATCGATTAGGACTTCTTTATAAGTGGGCATGGGATACGGCGGGCGCGCCCTGTAGCACCGGCTTTTAAACGCTTGCAGAAGACGGGCCGCCTCGCAGTCTATTCATTCCAACTTCAATGCAAAGGCATGTTCGCTAACGATCGTGCCGACAACCGGCATTTTCAAAAGCGCCTTGACTTGCATTTAGATGATGACTACCATCTAAATCAACATCGAATCACGGAGCAGGGCGAATCATGAGGAAGTCGAGGGAAGAAGCCGCCGAAACGCGCCGACGCATCGTGGAGGTCGCGGCCGAGGCGTTCAGGGCCGATGGCATTCACGCTACGGGCCTTGCCGACGTCATGGCCGCCGCGGGCCTTTCTCATGGCGGCTTTTACCGGCATTTCGAATCGAAGGACCAACTGGTCGCCGAAGCGTGCGAAGCGGGGCTTGCCGACATCGTCGGCACACTTGCGCGCGCGGCGCAGGGATGCGCGGGGGAGGACGCGTTCCGCGCCATCGTCGACGCGTACCTGTCCGCCGGTCATCGTGACGCGCCCGCGAACGGTTGCCCGTTCGCAAGCATGGGCAGCGAACTGGCACGTGCGGACGACACCACGCGCGCCGCCGCGTGGTGCGGGCTGGAGGAACTCGTCGACATGCTGGCAAAGCGCATGGGCTCGCCGGAAGAGGAGGCGGATCGCTCGCAGGCCGTGTTCGCGTTCGCAGCCATGGTCGGCGCGCTGACCATGGCGAGAATCATCCCTGACGCCGACGCTTCCGCGTCGCTGCTGGAAGACGTCAGGCAACACATCGAAATGATTTGAACGTTAGCAGTCGCCAGTCAGCGGCGACTTCATTCGCCCTCATGTGTGTATATGCACATATAGGGGCGTTAGCGGAAACGGGGAAGTCGTTCACCGCACTCGTTGCGAGTGCGCCAACTCACGAACTGGAGGTTTGATCATGCAACAGCGTAAATTCCTGATTACCGGCGCAACGGGCAAAACCGGCGTGCACGTGGTCAACAACGTACTCGAAGCCGGACACGCCGTGCGCGCCATGGTCCACAAGGAAGACGCGCGCAGCGCGGCGCTGCGTGCCGCCGGCGCCGAAGTCGTCGTGGGCGATCTTCTCGATCATGACGACCTGATTCGCGCCACGTCGGGCGTGTCGGGCGCCTATCTCTGCTATCCCGTGCGACCCGGCTTCATTCAGGGCACCGCGTATTTCGCGGACGCCGCGCGCCGCGCCGGTCTCGAAGTCGTCGTGGAAATGTCACAGATCTCTGCCCGCGAAGATGCGAAGAGCCACGCAGCTCGCGATCACTGGATCGCCGAGCGCGTGCTCGACTGGTCAGGCGTGCCGACCATTCATATTCGTCCGACCTTCTTTTCCGAATGGCTGATTTTCCCGTGGGTGCTCGACACCATCGTCAAGGAAGGCCAGATCACGCTGCCTTATGGTGCAGGACGCCACGCGCCGATCGCCGCCGAAGACCAGGCACGCTTTATTGCAAAGGTGCTCACGCAACCGTCCGGCCACCTTGGCAAGACCTACGAGCTTTGCGGACCGGTCGAACTCGACCATCACGGCATCGCCGAAGAAATCGGCAAGGTCATCGACCGCAAGGTCGTCTACCGCCCGGGCACGCTCGAGGAATATCGCGCACACTTGCAAAAGTACGATCTCCCAGAGTTTGCGATTCAGCACTTCATCGAGGTCGCCGTCGACTACCAGAACGGTGTATTCAAGGGGACCGACAGCGTCATCGAGCAGATTACGGGCAAGGCGCCGCGGACGGTCGAGGCGTTCGTGCGCGCCAATCGCGAGCTTTTTAAGGCCTGATTCAAACGATCATCGTGTTGTGCCAATTCAGGAGATTCAAAATGAACATCAAGGATTCCGTCGTGTTCGTAACGGGCGCCAGCCGCGGGCTCGGTCTGGCCTTTGCTCGTGAAGCGCTCGCGCGCGGGGCCGCAAAAGTCTATGCAGGCGTGCGCAATCCGGAGCGCTTTAGCGAACCCGGCATCGTGCCCGTCAAGCTCGACGTGACGGACCCCGCCTCCGTCACGGCGGCCGCGAAAATCGCACCGGACGTAACCGTGCTCGTGAACAATGCAGGGATCGCGGAAGTCAGCGCGTCGCCGCTTGCGCAAGACGTGGAAGAGCAGGCGCGGCGCATCTTCGAAACGAATTTTTATGGGGTCATTCGCACAACCCGCGCGTTCGAGGCTTCGCTTCCCTCCAATGGCAATGGCGGCGTCATCAACGTGCTTTCCGATGTTACGTGGCGGGCCGTGCCGTTCCTTGCACCGTATTCGGCGTCGAAGGCAGCGGCCTGGAGCTATACCAACAACGTCCGGCTTCAGCTCAGGGACCGCAGGATCGGAGTGGTCGGCGTGCACGTCGGCTTCGTCGATACGGATCTCACGAGAGATTTCGACGTGCCGAAAGCGGATCCGGTCGATGTCGTTCGTCAGGCCTACGACGCGCTCGAAGCCGGCGAAAGCGAAGTGCTGGCGGATGACGGCAGCCGCGAGCTGAAGCAATCGCTCTCGGCTGCGGTGCCGGGTTACATCGACCCTTCGGTTATGCAGGCATAGATGGCTGCGCGCCGCACCGGCTTTCCCGACACTCCGCTCACGCCGCATGCGAAAGGTTTCCGGTTATCGTTCGCTAACGTGGCGACGAGGGAGCCGGCCGCGTGAAGATGAGTAGGCTTCCTGTTTATGTGAATATGTGGCCTTGCGCCCACAGCCCGTATTTCCAGTCACGACACGCGGAGCCGCACATGTTCAACAGCACAGTACTCGAAGTCGGCATCGGCCTGGTGTTCTGCTATTTCGCGGTGAGCCTTGCCGTCAGCACCGTGACTGAGCTTCTTGCGTCGCTCCTGCAGTTGCGCGCGAAATGTCTGCTTGCCGGGGTCAAGCAGATCCTGAACGACCCGAAGTTCGACGGCATGGCCCGAGACCTCTACAACCACGCGCTCGTGAGCCCTCGCGATGCCGGTGACGCAACCCATGCGGGTGATTTGAAGCACAAGCCGTCCTATATTCCGTCGAAGGACTTTGCACTGGCGATGATCGATATCCTCCGGCGTGCGCCAGGTGCGGACCAGGACCTCGGACGGTCGATTGCGGCCGTCCAGAACCAGCAGTTGAGGGAAGGGTTTCAGGCGATGTATCTGCATGCCAACCAGCAGGTCGACCTGTTCTCGGATGCACTGAGCAAGTGGTTCGACAACGGGATGGACAGGCTTTCGGGCACCTACAAACGCTGGTCGCAGGCCATTTCGTTCGGCGTTGCGCTCGTGATCGTGATCGCGTTGAACATCGATACGATCTTTCTGTTCAGGATACTTTGGGAGCACCCCGCGCTCGCGGCCCGGCTGCAGGCGGGCGCCTCTACAGATGCGGTCTCCCTGATGGCGCAGTTGCCGATAGGCTGGCAAAGGGACAAGCTCTATGCGGACGACGTGACGTGGATGATCGTCGGCTGGCTGCTCACGGCGAGCGCGACATTGTTCGGCGCGCCATTCTGGTTCGACCTGCTGCAAAACGTGACCAACCTGCGTGGCACCGGTCCATCCACGAGCGACGCGGCGCGCAAGACGACTTCGGGCTGAGATCCACGCCGCCTCAATCGTCCCCCGGCAAGCTCAACTCCGCATCGAGCCCGACGATGCGCCCATTCGCCAACCGGTTGCGCAGCACGAGCGTGCCGCCGTGCGCGGCTGCCACGCTGCGCGCAATCGTGAGTCCGAGTCCGGTGCCGCCCGGCGCGTTGCCGCCTGAGCCGTTGCCTGAGCCGATCCGGAAATATGGCTCGAACACGCGTTCGAGCAACGCGGCATCCGCGATGCCGGGTCCGCTGTCGCTGATCACGACGCGCACGCCGTGATCGACGTCGCTCACGGTGACGCTCGCTTCGCCACCGTAGCGTATCGCGTTGTCGAACAGGTTTTGCAGACAGCGTTTGAGGTTGCGCGCAAAGCCGGGAATGGGCGCGCGCACGCTGCCCGCCACGCTCACGCGGTGGCCCTGTTCGCGTGCGTCGCCGGCCAGGCCTTCGAGCATCGAGACGAGGTCGATGCGCTGGCGCGGCTCGGTGATCTCCACGCCCTGAACGGCGTCGAGCGTGGCGCGCACCATGCCTTCCATGTCTTCGAGATCGCCGCGCAGACGTTCGCGCGAAGCCGGGTCCGGCAGCATTTCGACGCGCAGCCGCAGCCGCGTGAGCGGCGAGCGCAAGTCGTGCGACACCGCGCTCAGAAAGCGCGTGCGTGCAGCAAAGCTCTCGATCAACTGCTGCTGCATCGCGTTGAACGAGTGCGCCGCGTTGCGCACTTCGCGCGGCCCCGACTCCGGCAAGGGCGCGCGATAGATGTTGCGTCCGAGCGCTTCGGCGGCCGCGGCGAAGCGGCGCAACGGCGCGAGCGCGAAACGCACCGCCACGAGCGCGATGAGGCACACGGCGGCGAAGCGGATCAGATAGATCCGCAACAAGTAGTCGAGCACGAGCGCGCCGCGCTCGGTGTGCATGCCGGCCTGGCCTTCGCGCGCGCGAATGTCGAGCCATCCCTGCCCGGGGACCTGGAGCTGCACATGAAAGTCGCCGGTGGGCATGCGCGAGTCGAAGAGGCTCAGCACGCCGCGGTGACGGCAGGTGTCGTCGCGCACCTGGGCGTCGATGAGACGCACGTCGATGGGTTCGCCGAGGCGCTTGCGGATCACGCCCGCAATCAGCCCGCCGGTGACGCGCTGGGCAAGCGAGAGCGAGTCAGGCACCGGCAGCGGCGCGCCGCGCACCCACTGCAGGCGGTAACGGTCGTCGCCGAGCGTGCCGACGATCGCCTCGCGCGTGGCGGCATCCGGTGCGCGTTCGAGAAGGCGCACCGTATCCGCGAGACGGCTGCCGAACAGGCGCGCCGGAATTTCGAGCGTGCGGTTGTCGTGCGTCTCGAACCAGATCGTGCTGGTGAGCAACTGGCCCGCGAACATGCCCGCTGCGAGGATCACGACAAGGCGCCCGAAAAGCGTGTCGGGCCAAAGCGGCCACAGGCGAAGCTTCGAAGCGTACTGCGCGAGCCGCTTCACGTTTCGTACCCGACATCGGCCACGAGCATATAGCCCTCGTTGCGCACGGTGCGGATGAGCGCGGCCTCGCGCGCCGAGTCCCTGAGGTGCTGGCGCAGGCGGCTCACGCACACGTCGATCGCGCGGTCGAGCGGCGTCAGGCTCTTGTTGAACACCTGGTCGAGCAGGAACTCGCGCGAGAGCGGCCGGTTCGGATGGTCGAGCAGGGTGCGCAGCGTGCGGTAGTCCGAGCCGCCGAGCGAGACGACCACGCCCGCGGGCGAGCGCATCTGCTTCATGCGCGTGTCGAGGCGCCAGCCGGCGAAGGTGATGAACGCGTTCGCGTCGGCGGGGCGCGCGCCCGGCACCGCGCGCGTGCGGCGCAGGACCACCTTGATCTTGGCGAGCAGCTCGCGCGGATCGAAGGGCTTGGGCAGATAGTCGTCGGCGCCCATTTCGAGGCCGAGGATACGGTCGAGCAGCCCGCCGCGCGCCGAGAGAATGATCACCGGCGTGTCGTGGACCCGGCGCAGCTCTCGCGTGAGGTCGAGTCCGTCCTCGCCGTCGAGCATGAGGTCGAGCACGATCAGGTCGACCTGGGTGGTGCCCAGTATCTGCTTCATCTGCGCGCCGTTGGTGGCGGCGCTGGCCTGGTAGCCCATCTCGCGCAGGTAGTCGCGCAGCAGTTGCCGGATGTTGGCGTCGTCGTCGACGACCAGTATGTGATCCATCTTTTTCTCTTGCTGACGCTGCCGTCGAGCCGCGCCAACACATTCCATTACAAAACGGCCGGTTTCAACACATCGCCATTACAAACGGCCGTTAAAGTTTCGCCTGCAAATAGCAATCGTTCGCATTTACAGAATATATCATGTTGATCTCTCGTTTGACCCCGCATCTGGTCCGGCTGGCGCAGCGGGGCGCCGCAGTGGCTGCAACCTCGGCCGCCATCGTCTTGACCAGCGGCGCC
>DATBXG010000849.1:0-2414 GCA_036514415.1 Paraburkholderia sp. | reverse complement strand
TCCAGGGTGCTTAGTGATACTCGCCGTGGTGCTCGTCACGGTCACGATGCGGGTCGCGGTCGTGCGGATGGTGGTGCATCCACTCGTCGTGCTCCCAATAGCGGTGGCCGTCGTAGTAGCGGTTGTCGTGCCAGCCGATCGACACGCGAGCGTCCACCGGCATCATGTGCGGTGCGCCGTATTGCGGCGCCGAATCGGCGCGCAGCCCAAACGGCGCGGACTGAGCGAAGGCGCTCGATGCGCCCATCAATGCGCCGCCGGCGATGAGCGCAGCAGCGAGGGCGCGGGCGGGGGTCTTCCAGCTCTTCGTATTCATGCAGTTACCTCCTCTTCGGTTGCGTCGTCACACGGCAGTGGTGTGCCTTGCGTTTCGACCACGGTTCAAAGCTTATCGGCCGGAAGAGGAGCAATACGTGACCACTTGTAAGCGTTCGTTTCATACGATTCTTCCTGCAAAAAAGGCACAAAGAGGCCGATCTGACAGTTGGCCCTTGATGCAGAAAGGATTAAACGCCGCCCCTGACAAATGACGGCAAGTGCCCGAGGGTCGGGTTGTCAACTGACGTTACATTCGGGCGGCAGTGGCCGCCCGATTGCGTCATGTGTTCCGGTCAATGCATGCCGCGATGACTCGCGATGCCACTTTACCGGGGCGTCTCAGGCGGCGTTTGTGCCGCTTGCGCCGCTTCAGCGCCGCTCAAATCGATTGCGCTTTGCGACTTGACTTGCGTGCGCAACTCAAATTTCTGGATCTTGCCCGTTGCCGTGCGCGGCAGCTCGCCGAATCTCACGGCGCGCGGCACCTTGTAGTGCGCGAGGAAGAGGCGGCAGTGCGCGATGATTTCCTCGGCCGTGGCGCTCGCGCCGGGCCGCAGTTCGACGAACGCGCAAGGCACTTCGCCCCACTTTGGATCGGGCATCGCCACGACTGCCGCGAGCGCGACGGCCGGGTGGCGATACAGCGTGTCTTCGACCTCGATGCTCGAGATGTTCTCGCCGCCCGAGATGATGATGTCCTTGCTGCGATCGGTGATGCGCACATACCCGTCGGGTGTCATCACGCCGAGGTCGCCCGTATGGAACCAGCCGCCGCGGAACGCCTCTTCGGTCGCGCGCTCGTTCTTCAAATAGCCCTTCATGCAGATGTTGCCGCGGAACATGATTTCGCCGAGCGTTTCGCCGTCAGCGGGCACGGGTTCCATCGTCTGTGCGTTGAGCACGCTCACGCCGCTTTGCAGGTGATAGCGCACGCCCTGGCGCGCGGCGAGGCGTGCCTGCTCCTCATCGGGCAGCGTCTTCCAGTGCGCCTGCACCGCACACACCGCGGCGGGGCCATACACCTCGGTCAACCCATAGACATGCGTGAGCTCGATGCCGATCGACTTCATCTTCGCGATCACGGCGGGTGCGGGCGGCGCGCCGGCGACCATCGTGTACACCGTGTGCGCGATGCCTTCGCGATACCCGGCGGGGGCGTCGGCGAGCGCGCCCTGCACGATCGGCGCGCCGCAATAGTGCGTGACGCGCTCGCTGCGAATGAGGTCGAACACGAGCTTCGCGTCGAACTTGCGCAGGCACACGTTCACGCCGGCGCGCGCGGCGATGGTCCACGCGAAGCACCAGCCGTTGCAGTGAAAGAGCGGCAGCGTCCAGAGGTACACGGCGTGCTTGGGCAGATCCCATTCGAGGATATTGCTCACCGCGTTCAGGTAGGCGCCGCGATGGTGATAGACCACGCCCTTGGGGTCGCCCGTGGTGCCCGAGGTGTAGTTGAGCGCGATGGCGTCCCATTCGTCGCGCGGCGGCGTCCAGGCGAACTCGGGGTCGCCTTGTTCGAGGAAGGCCTCGTAGTCGGTTGCGCGCGGGAAGCACTCGGGGTCGGCGGGCGCGATGTCGGCCACGCTGATGATCTTGAGGTTGGGAAACGCGAGTGCCGCGCGCTGCGCGAGCGCGGCGTATTCGGTATCGACGATCAATGCCTTCGCTTCGCCATGACGCAGCATGAACAGCATGGTTGCGACATCGAGTCGCGTGTTGAGCGTATTGAGCACGGCGCCGGCCATGGGCACGCCAAAGTGCGCCTCGACCATCGCGGGAATGTTGGGCAGCAGCGCCGCCACCGTGTCGCCGGGCCCGATGCCCGCCTGCGCGAGCGCGCTGGCGAGCTGCCGCGTGCGCGCGTAGGTTTCGCGCCAGGTGCGGCGTACGTCGCCGTGGACCACCGCGAGTCGGTCGCCATAGACTTCGGCGGAGCGGGCGATGAAATCGATGGGCGTGAGCGGCACATAATTGGCCTCGCGCTGCGCGAGACCTTCTTCGTACGGGTGCAACATGGCGGTGTCTCCAGACGATCGCAGGGCCGTGGCGGCCGGTTATCCATTTATAGGTATGATTCGCGCTACCGTAGCAGGACC
>DATBXG010000848.1:0-2919 GCA_036514415.1 Paraburkholderia sp. | reverse complement strand
TGCCGGTGCCCCTGCCGCCGCTCGCCCAGGCGCTGCCGGGCGCAGCGGCCCCGGGCGCGCTCACCGGCACGGCCACGGGGGTGCCGGTGAACCCGCCCTCGCCCGACGCCGGGACGACCAACGGCGCGACCGGTACATCGGCCGCAAGCGGCCCGCAGCAGGGCGCACCGGTAGGCGTCAATCCCAGCGGCAGCCCGACCGTCGGCGAGACGCAGAAGAGCGCCGAGCCCACCCGGACGCAAGCCGAAGAGGCCGTCGTGCAGCGCGAGCACGCGCCGCTCTTCGACCACAGGCTCACGCTGGACTGGGGCATCAGCGACACCTACTACGATCGCCGTCAGCTGCAGCTCTCGGGCTTCCTCGCGCTCGACGCGATTTTCCTCGGCAACATCAATCTGGGGCAGACCAAGTCGCACCAGATCACGGCCGACCTGGACACGCGCTACGGCCTCACCGACCGCATGAGCGTGGATGTGGACGTGCCGTACGTCTACCGGCGCAGCAACTTCATCGTGGGCGGCGCGGGCGGCTCGGCCAGCACGCTTTCGGACGCCACGGTCTCCTCGCACGACATCGGCGACGTGAACTTCGGGATCTACTACCAGTTCCTGAAGGAAACCAACAGCCTGCCCGACGTGGTCGGCAGCCTGCGCGTGAAGACGCCGACCGGAACCTCGCCGTTCGGCATCAAGGTGCAGCAGATCACGCCCGACAACACCAACCTCGTCGCGCCCAGCAAGCTGCCCACGGGCACGGGCTTCTGGAACGTCACGGCGGGCCTCTCGGTGCTCAAGACCTACGACCCCGTGGTGCTGTTCGGCAGCTTCTCGTACACGTACAACATCTCGCGCTCGTTCGCCGACATCTCCTCGGTGATCGGCCAGGTCGAGCCGGCCGAAGTGAAGCTCGGCGACATCATCCAGTTCGGCGGCGGCGTCGCGCTCGCGTTCTCGGACAAGGATTCGGCGAGCATCTCGTACACGATGGCGATCGAGCCTCAGTCGAAGACGAAGACGCCGGGCGGTTCGTGGACCGGCGTGCCGGGCAGCGAGACGACCGCCTCGGTGCTCAACTTCGGCCTGAACCATGTGGTCAACAAGCACCTGACGATCAACGGCGCGGTTTCCGTCGGCCTCACGCCCGACGCGCCGAACTTCGTCGTCGGCGTGCGTTTCCCTTACACCTTCTGATGATATGAGGCCGATCGTGCGCGAATCCTCTCATCTGGGCGCCACCGTCACACCGTTCGCCGGGGCAGGCCAGCGGCTCGCCGTGACCGGGCCGCCAGTTTCGGGCGACACGCCCGACGCGAGCCGCGCGCGCGACGCGACGCCCGAGGCCGATCTCGAGCGCACGTTGCTGTATATCGCGCGCACGCCGGACCCGCTGCTCAGCGCGTACCTGAAGAGCCGCGGCTGGGAACTCGCGACCGCCCGCACGGCCCACGAGGCCTCGCGCCTCGTGAAGCCGGAAGCGGCGTATGCCGGCATCGTCGACCTCACGGGCTTCGCGCCGCGCGAGTTCGCGGGGCTCGAAGCGGTGCTGCGCCTGCAACAGGTGGGCTGGATCGCGCTCACCGACGATTCGCGCCTCGCCGACGCCGACGTGCGGCGCCTGATTCGCCACTACTGCTTCGACTATGTGCACGTGCCGGTCGCGCACGCCACGCTCGACTATCTCGTGGGCCACGCGTTCGGCATGGTGTCGCTGTGCGATCTCGACGCACCGGGCGCCGCCGCCGCGAGCCCGGACGAAGACGAGATGGTGGGCACCTGCGAAGCGATGCAGCAGCTCTTTCGCACGATCCGCAAGGTGGCCAACACGGACGCCACCGTGTTCATATCGGGCGAATCGGGCACCGGCAAGGAACTCACCGCGCTCGCGATCCACGAGCGCTCGCCGCGGCGCAAGGCGCCGTTCGTGCCGATCAATTGCGGCGCGATCCCTCATCATCTTCTGCAATCCGAACTGTTCGGCTACGAGCGCGGCGCGTTCACGGGCGCGAACCAGCGCAAGATCGGGCGCGTCGAATCGGCCAACGGCGGCACGCTCTTTCTCGACGAAATCGGCGACCTGCCGATGGAAAGCCAGGCAAGCCTCCTGCGCTTCTTGCAGGAAGGCAAGATCGAACGCCTCGGCGGCCACGAGCAGATTCCGGTGGACGTGCGCATCATCTCGGCGACCCACGTCGATCTCGAAGCGGCGATGCGCGACGGGCGCTTTCGCGCCGACCTCTTTCACCGCCTGTGCGTGTTGCGCGTGGATGAGCCGCCGCTGCGCGCGCGCGGCAAGGACATCGAGATACTCGCGCACCACGTGCTGCACAAGTTCAAGCAGGACAGCGCGCGCCGGATACGCGGCTACACGCCCGACGCCATCGAGGCCATGTACAACTACAACTGGCCTGGCAACGTGCGCGAGCTCATCAACCGCGTGCGCCGCGCGATCGTCATGGCCGAAAGCAAGCTGATCTCGGCCGAGGATCTCGATCTCGCGCATTTCACCGCGCAGCAGACGGTGACGCTCGCGCAGGCGCGCGAAGGCGCGGAGCGGCGCGCGATCGAGGCGGCGCTGCTGCGGCACCGCCACCGGCTCGCCGAGGCCGCGGCCGATCTCGGCATCTCGCGCGTGACGCTCTACCGGCTCATGGGCACGCACGGCCTGCGCGACGAGAAGACGCTCTATGGCGGCGAGGCGGAGAACCAGGCGGAACTGTCGCCGGACGGTCAGGAGTGATGCGCGCGATACGCGACGAGGCGGCGCGCCGGGGCGGCCGGCGCGCTCAGGTAGAATCGCTGCAATCAGCTTACAACCTCGCACCGCTACCCAATAGATGACGACGCTCACCCTCATCGTCGCCCGCGCCCGCAACGGCGTGATCGGCCGCGACAACGCGCTGCCCTGGCGGCTCCCCGAAGA
>DATBXG010000847.1:0-3006 GCA_036514415.1 Paraburkholderia sp. | reverse complement strand
GAAGCGGCCGTTCCTGGCGGCGAGCTTTTCCAGCAGCGGCGCCGGCTTCCACCAGTAGCCATACGCTTCGTAAAGCCGCTTGACGTCCTCATGGACGTTCGCGAGGCCGATCTGGTCCGCGTAGTACATCGGGCCGCCGCGATGCGCGGGGAAGCCGTAGCCCGTCACATACACCACGTCGATGTCGCTCGCGCGCAAGGCAATGCCCTGTTCCAGCAGCTTCGCGCCTTCGTTGATCATGCCGTACACGCAGCGCTTGACGATCTCGTCGGCGGAAATCGGGCGGCGCGCGATGCCAAGGCGTGCCGACTCCTCCACGATGAAGCGTTCGAGTTCCTCATCGCGCTGCGGGTCGCGGCTGCCCGGCTCGTAGCGGTACCAGCCCTTGCCGCTCTTCTGGCCGAGACGCCCCATTTCCACGAGCTTCATGATGAGGTCGTTCCAGCGGCGGTCGGTGGGGCGCGTCGCCATCTGCGCCTTGCGCGTCTGGTAGCCCACATCGTTGCCGGCCATGTCGTGCACCGCGAAAATGCCCATCGCGTAGCCGAAGTCCTTGAGCGCCGCATCCACCTCGTGCGGCAGCGCGCCGTCTTCGACAAGAAAGTGCGCTTCGCGGTTGTAATTGCGAAAGAGCGCGTTGCCGATGAAGCCCGGATAGATGCGCGCGAGCACCGAAACCTTGCCCATGCGGCGGCCGAGATCCATGAGCGTGGCGATCACGTCGTCGGCGGTCTGCGCGGCGCGCACGACTTCGAGCAGGCGCATGACGTGGGCGGGGCTGAAGAAGTGCGCGCCGACCACATCGGCGGGGCGCGTCGTCACGGCGGCGATTTCGTCGATGTCGAGGCCCGAGGTGTTGGTGGCGAGCACCGCGCCCGGCTTCGCGTGGAGATCCAGTTCGCGGAAGATGCCTTGCTTGAGCGCGAGGTCCTCGAACACGGCCTCGATCACGATGTCGGCATCCTTCACATCGGCAATCTCGAGTGAGCCCGTGATGCGCGCGAGGCGTTCGTCGCGCACGGCGGCGTCGAGCTTGCCGCGCTTCACGCTGCTCTCGTAGTTGTCGCGGATGCGGGCGAGGCCGCGCGTGAGGCCTTCTTCGGTCGCGTCGATGAGCGTGACGGGAATGCCCGCGGCGGCGAGCGCCATGGCAATGCCGCCGCCCATCGTGCCCGCGCCGATCACGGCGGCCTGCGAGATGGGGCGCGGCGTGGCATTCCCGACGGGGATCTGCGCGGCCGCTTTCCCGGCCGCCTTCACATGCGCGAGCGCCGCTTCACCTGGCGCCGCTTCCTGCGGATTCAGTTCGTTTGCTGCATTCATGGCTTGTTGCACCTCATGCGGTGGTTTTCTGCGCGTCCGGACGCTGGAGCGGCGTGGCCTTGCCGTCCACGAATTCCTGCAGGCGTTTCGCGGTCTCCGGCGAGCGCGCCATGTTCGAGCTCATGTATTCGAGGAACAGACCGTCCTCGTGCGAGAGGTCGTTCACGCGCGGCAGCAGGTTGGTGATGCGCCAGTTGGTGTCGGGCGCGTTCTGCGCGATCTTCGCGGCGAGTTCCTTCGCCTTGGCGAGTGCTTCGCCAGCTGGCGTGACGTAGGTGACGATGTGCTCGCGCAAGCCCTCTTCGGCCGAGAGCAGGCGGCCCGTGAGCATCAAGTCCGCCATGACGGTGTAGCCGATCACGCGTTGAATGCGCACCGTGCCGCCGCCGCCCACGAAAATGCCGCGCTGGCCTTCGGGCAGGCCGAAGAACGCGGTCGTGTCGCCCACGCGCACGTGTGCGGCGGTGGCGAGTTCGAGGCCGCCGCCCACCACGGCGCCGTGCAGGGCCGCGACGAACGGAATGGGCCCGCGCGCGATGATGTCGAACACTTCGTGCCACGAATGGCGGCGGCGCTTGCGCGGCGGTGCGCTCTGGCCGCTGGCGCGCGCGAGCGCTTCGCGCAGATCGAGGCCCGCGCTGAAGTTGCCGCCGTGCCCGAACAGCACGCCAACGTCGGCCTCTTCGCCGGCGCGCAGCACGGCGGCGCGCAGTTGCGCGATCACATCTTCGTTGATCGCATTGCGCTTGTCGGGGCGGTTCAGGCCGATCAGTGCGACCGGGCCATCGAGTTCATAGGTAACCAGCATTTCGCTCATTCTGAATTCCGCTGAATGTCGTTAGATGTATTAAAGGTCGAGCACGAGGCGGCCGCTCCTGCAGCGCGACACGCACACCTGCATGACCTTGCCGCCCGCCTTTTCCGTTTCCGCGAGATAGGTGTCGCGGTGCTCGATGTCGCCGCTCACCACGTTGGTCGTGCACAGGCCGCAGTAGCCCGAGCGGCAGTCGTACATCACGTCCGTGCCGTTTTCGATGAGGGCGTCGAGCAGCGACTTGTCGGCGGGCACCGTGATGCGCTTGCCGGAAGACTTCAGTTCGACTTCGAATGCGGTGTCGCCATCCTGCGGCGCGGCCTCGCTGAACAGTTCGTAGTGCAGATCGCATTCGTGCCAGCCGCGCTTGCGCGCCGCCGCGAGCACCGCGTCGATCATGCCCGCGGGCCCGCACACGTAGATGGGCTGGTTCATTTGCGCGCCATCGAGCAGTGCGTCGATCGAGAGGCGCGTGGCGGGATCGTCGTCGGCGTGCAGCGCGAGCTTCTCGCCCGCGAGCGCGCGCAGTTCGTCGACGAACGGCAGCGCCTCGCGCGTGCGGCCGCTGAAATGCAGCGCGAAGTCGCGCTGCTGCGCGGCGAGCGCGCTGGCCATCGAGACGATCGGCGTAATGCCGATGCCGCCCGCGATGAGCAGCACGCGCGGCGGCGCGGCAAGCGGGAAGTGGTTGACGGGCGCGCGCACGGTGAGCGTCGCGCCGACTTCCAGCGCGTGCATGTGGCGCGAGCCGCCGCGGCCTTCGTCCTCGCGGCGAATGCCGAGCCGGTACGCCCGCACGCCGCCGCGCGGATCGACGGCGGGGTCGAGATGCATCAGCGAATACGAGCGCCACTGCGGCGCGCCGCCCG
>DATBXG010000846.1:0-4695 GCA_036514415.1 Paraburkholderia sp. | reverse complement strand
GAGGCGCTCGCGGCCTTCGCGCCGCCGCCGCGTGCGGCCGAAGACTGGCCCGCGTTCGCCGCGCTCATCGACAGCCTTTCCATGCGCGCCACACCGTGGCCCGCCGAATTCGAGCGCGTGCGGCGCTGGTACGAGCCGCATCTCGAGCGCAATCACGAAGACGCCCAGGTGCGCCTCGCCGATCTCCTGCAGATGGAGAGCATTGCGAGCACCTACGCCTCGCGCGAGCGCTTTCTCACCGAACTCACGCTCGATCCGCCCGACGCCACGAGCGCCGAATCCGCCGACCCGCTGCTCGACGAGGACTATCTGATCCTCTCGACGATCCATTCGGCGAAAGGGCAGGAGTGGCGCAACGTGTTCGTGCTCAACGGCGTGGACGGGTGCATTCCGTCGGATCTCGGCGCGGGCAGCGACGAGGAGCTGGAGGAAGAGCGGCGTCTGCTCTATGTCGCGATGACGCGTGCGAAGGAGGATCTGCACATCGTCGTGCCGCAGCGCTTCTATGTGCACAACCAGGTGGCGTCGGGCGACCGGCACGTGTGGGCGTCGCGCACGCGCTTCATTGCCACGCCGATGCTGCCGCTGTTCGAATCGCGCGCGTGGCCGCCCGCGCCCGTGGCGAGCGCGCCGGGCGCGGCGGGACTTGCCGCCGCCGCACAGGCGAAGGTCGAGATCGCCGCGAAGCTCAGGAAGATGTGGGACTAGTGGGGGCGCCTGGCTGGGGGCGCCTGGCGCCGGGCCGGGTGGGCACGCCTGGTAGGGGTGCTGCGCCGCGTGCGCCGAACTGGGCGTCTGCCCTCTGCCGGCGCTCGCGCCAGCGCTCAGCGCGACTGCTCGCGCGCGGTGCCGCGCTGCGGCGGCGTGAAGAAGTTGCGCAGCCAGGCGGCAAGGCGCGTGAACACGTCGTCGGGCTCTTCGACGAAGATCTCGGGCTTGAGCAGCCGCAAATACTCCATGATCTGCTGCGCTTCCTGTTTCTGGAACGCGCCGTGGGCGATGCCAAGCCGCAACAGCCCGCGCAGTTCACCCAGACGCTCGCGCGCTGCGCTGCCGCTCGCCTGCTCGCAGCCGATCTTCGCTTCGTACACGCGCTGGCGCAGCGATTCCGAAAGCCGCCACGCGGGCGTCTGCATCGATTCCTCGAGCGCCTGGATGTCCTGCACGCCCGACTTGATCTGCGCCGCAAGCGGATCGATCAGCGAGTCGTCGCCCTGGGCTTCGGTCACGATGGCCGCCGCCCAGTCGCGGCACTGCTTCGAAAGCTCGTCGGGCGTCCACTCGGGGCGCGAGGCGAAGCCGAAGCCGAATTCGCCGGCCTGACGCAGCAGGATCGAGACGACCTCGGGAAATTCCTTGTCGAGCGTGCGCTTGGCCCACGCGTACTGGCCGCCCTGCAAGAGCCGCTGCACCGCGTGCTCCGTGAGCGGCATCATGTTGTCTAGCAGTTTCGCACGCAGGTAATCCTCGAATTCCGGCGTGGCGAACTGCGGGTCGAGCTTGAGCGAGACGCGCAGGAACGCGTCGAAGTCCTTGCGCAGCGACGCAAGTGTTTCGTCCTTCAGTTTGAGGGTGATTTGCCCCATTGTGGTTGCCCCGGTGTAATCCTTATCCCGTCTCGCGCGCTCTCGCCGTTCGAGCACGGGCCTGCCAGAGCAGGCCTTGACGGGTTTATCGGCGGGACGGGGTAAAACTTGAGCGCAAGCGCCGGGCGGGCGCGAGGCGCTAGCGCAGGACGACGCCTTGCCAGAGGAAGAACACGCCGAGCCCAACCGCGATCGTGAGGAGCGGGCGCTTCGTGAGCGCGCTCACGACGATTGCCGCGAGCGCGCCGACGAGCTGCGGGTTGCGCCACGTCAGTTCGGCGCCCTGGCCGTGAGGCGAGACCGCCATCGGCACGATGATGGCCGTGAGCACGGTGACAGGCACGAAGCCGAGCGCGGTGCGGACGAGCGGCGGGAACACGAGCCTCTCGCCGAGCACGAATACGGCGGTGCGCACGAGCCAGGTGATGAGGGCCATGCCGAGAATCAGGACGACGTAGTTCATTGCCCGGCTCCGGCGGTGCGTTGGACGGCGGGTTGTTTGCGGGGGCTTTCGCCGGCCGCGCGGGCGCCGCGCGGCGAGCCGGGGCGCGAGAGGACGACACCCACGACCACGCCCGCGAGCACCGCGCCGAGCAGCCCGAGCTTGTACGGCCAGCCCTGCCAGAAGAAGGCGAGCGCGCCCGCCGTCGCGGCAGCGGCGAGATAGCGCAGCGCGACGAGCTGCGGCACGACGATGGCGATGAAGGTCGCGACCATCGCGAAGTCGAGCCCGAGCGATTGCAGGCCCGGGAACGCCGCGCCGAAAAGCAGGCCGGCCGCGGTCCAGAGCTGCCAGTTCAGGTACATCGAAATGCCCGAACCGAGGAAATGCCACGGCGAGACGTCGTCGCCGGGCGGATGGCGGCGAAAATGCGCCCACGCGACGGCGAAGACCTCGTCGGTGAGCAGGCCGCCGAGCACGAGGCGCCAGCGCAGCGGCAGGTGCGAGACATAAGGCGCGAGCGTCGCGCTGTATAGCACGTGCCGCAGGTTCACGATGAACGTGGTGGCGAGAATCACGGCGAAGCTCGCGTGCGAGGCGATCAGCCCGAGCGCGATGAACTGCGCGGAGCCGGCGAACACGGCGAGCGACATGAACTGGCCGTGCCAGAGCGAAAGGGGGCCCGAGGTGACGAGCGTGCCGAAGATCACGCCGAAGGGCGCGGCGCCGATCATCATGGGGATCGTGTCGCGCGCGCCGGCGACGAATTCCGCGGCTCGCTTCGGATGCGGCCTCGGCTGCGAGTTGGGTTGCGTGGTCAAACTGTCCTCCTGATACAAGGGGACAGCATAGCGGGCGCCCGTGCGCGTGGCTTGTACGTTCTTGCGGCTGCGCGACAGCGGCGTGCGCGAGGAAGGGCGTCAGACAGGGCGCGCGTGCGCCTGGGACGACTGCCAGCGTCCCGGCGGCACGCCGAACATACGGCGAAAGTGCCGCGTGAAATGGCTCTGGTCGGTGAAGCCGCTTGCCACGGCGACGTCGGCGACCGAGGCGCCCTCTCGCAGCGGCCCGAGCGCGCGTTGCAGGCGCAACTGCGTGCGCCACGCGTGCGGCGGCAGCCCGGTCGCCTGCGTGAAGAGCCGCGTGGCGTGAAACGGCGACAGACCGACGGCCTGGGCGAGATCGGCCACGCGCAGCGGCGTGGCCAGATCGGCGGCGAGGAGCGCCTTCATCGTCTCTACGCGCGGGTCGTTGGGGCCATGCCTGAGCGCCTCCTCGCGCGTGCGGCCGTAGCGCGTGAGGAGCGTCGAGAGCGCGTCGAGCAGGGCGCCTTCCACGGCGAGCAGATCCGGACCCGGCGCTGGACACGATGCGCCCGAGGGCCGGTGAAGCGCCGCCACGTCGCACGCGTGCACACTCGCGCCGGGCTCGGGCCCGGCCGCGGTGCGTCGACGGTCGGCGTCGGCTTCGAGCAGCCGGTGCGAGCGAGAGAGCCGGTGCGCCAGATCGAGGTCGTGGATCACGTCGGTGTCGAACCACGGCAGCGGCTGCGCGCGCCCCGCGATTTCGCCGGCGAGTTCGTGCAGGAAGTCGATCGGCACGTACATCACGCGATAGCTCCAGCCTTCGTCGACGGCGCGCGAGCCCGTATGCAGCTCGCCCGGATTGATGACCGGCACGCTGCCCGCAACGGCTACGTGCTGCGAGCCGCGATAGCGATAGCACTCCGCGCCGCCCTCGATCACGGGAATCGTGTAGGCCTCGTGCCAGTGGGGCGCGAATGTGTGCTCGTTGTACTCGGCCGTGACGAGGTCCGCGCCGGGCAGAAGCGGCGTGCGCCAGTAGCGGGCGGAATCTCGGAAACGGGAGTCGGTCATGGCGAAGGATCCTGCGCGGGTTTCCAGTCTAGCGCAGCGGAATCGTCGTGCCGGCCGGCACCGGCACAGCCGTGACGCTGTTCTTCGCGCTGCCGCTCACCACGCGGTCGCTGTAGGTCAGATAGACGAGCGCGTTGCGCTTCGCGTCGACCACGCGCACGACATGCAGCGTCTTGAAGAGGAGCGACATGCGCTCGCTGAAGACATCGGCCTGCTGCTTGAGCGGCCCGGAAAATGAGATCGGCCCGACCTGGCGGCAGGCGATCGACGCCTCGGTGGGGTCTTCGGCGATGCCGAGCGTGCCCTTTACGCCGCCCGTGCGCGCGCGGGAGACATAGCAGGTGACGCCTTGCAC
This sequence comes from Paraburkholderia sp., assembly GCA_036514415.1. Taxonomy (GTDB): domain Bacteria; phylum Pseudomonadota; class Gammaproteobacteria; order Burkholderiales; family Burkholderiaceae; genus Paraburkholderia. The sequence continues at coordinate 435 of DATBXG010000846.1, read as the reverse complement.
CTGCGGGTCGTCGTAGGCCTCGACGACGACCTTGTCCGAGCCGGTCACGCGAAAGTTGGTGTTCACGCTGCCGATCTGCTCGGCGTGCGCGGCGGCACCGGCGACGAAAGCGACGAGGCTCGCGCAGCAGAGGAGCGGGCGCGCGAGGATGGTGGCAAGGCGGGTGGATTTCATGCGGATTCCCGAAGATGGCGAAGCGACATTATCGGGGAGGGTCGGGGAATGCCACGGCAAAACTGCGAAAACATCCTGCGCGGTGCTCGCAGCGCTAATACCCGGCCTCCCGCTGATGACGGAACGCAAGTACGTACACGGCATCATCGTCGGCGTCATGCAGGTACAGCGCCACGTAACCCGAATCGCCGAAGGGAATGACAAGTTCGCGCAGTTCGGGCGAGCCGCCCAGCGGGTGTCCGATAGCGGGAGTCTTTTCGA